>CADBRK010000124.1 GCA_902797065.1 uncultured Ruminococcus sp. | reverse complement strand
TCCGGAGGTGTAGGTCTGTCGGTGTCGCTCATGTCTTCCGGAGGTGTAGGTCTTTCCGTGTCGCTCATATCCGGAGGAGTAGGTCTCTCGGTATCGCTCATATCCGGAGGAGTGGGTCTGTCGGTGTCGCTCATATCGGGAGGTGTAGGTACATCGCTGTTGTCAGATGAAGTCTTATCGGTATCGGAATTATTTGCGGGTGCAGATGTATCCGTATCTGAATTTGCGGAAGAAGTATCTGTATTTTCCGTAACCGTCGCTTCCGAAAGCGGAGTACCGTTTACATAAAGAGTATAACCGTTTGTCTTCACATTTGCGGCAGTGCCCGAGAACGATGTGATATATGTATCGCCCGTAAGCGTCCATGTGCTTGTTGAATCAAGTGTAACATTAACTGTGCCGACGCTTGAAGAAACCGTGCTGCCCTTTGCATTAGTTACGTTTCCGTCGATCTTTCCTGTAAACGTTGAACCGTCGGAGATATTCAGCGTCAATGTGGAATCACTGCCGACAAGAATAGTTCCGTCAAGAATCTGATTCTTTGCGTTAAGTGCTGCGATGTTGGAAGCACCGCTCCAGCCGTCGTCACATACGGAGAGAATCACCTTATCGCCGTCCTCGTTTACGAGTGTAACACCGTCAAGAGTTATAACAGCGTTAGTATTCGTAACGTGGAAGATATGTCCGCTCTTGCTTGTAAGCGTACCGCCTGTCATTGTGAAGGACGATGTACCGGAATCGGCGTCACCCGACATCGACTGGTAGATCATGATCGTGTCGAGGAAGGTTGCCTGACCGTTCATCTTCGTGTTATTTGCCGTAAGATCGCAGTTATTGAGCGTGATAGAATTTTTACCCTCAATACATACGCCCTCGGAAAGATTGGAAACAAGCTTCGCATTTGAAACCGTGATGTCCGCCGTTGAGTAGATAGCAGGCGAACCGAGACCGTTAGATGTATATGTTCCGCCGTCAACGGTCACCGTGCCGCCGCCTCTGTCGGTTCTGATCGGTGCGGAGGACTGACCGGACGTTTCGACCGTGAGATTCTCGGCGATAGTCACGCCGCCGCCCGTTGTCATAATACCGCCGCTGTTGCCGCCCGTTGTGGTGATCGTCGTGTCGGAAATCTTAACGGTAGTGCCGTCGCCCGCAGCGCCGTTTCTTCCGCCGTTGCCGCCGTAGGAGAATACGCCGTTTGCGCCCGTTGCGGTCGCGGTGATCGTGCCGCCCGTTATCGTGAGCGTACCGCCGCCCATAGCCATTACCGCGGAGTTGATGCCGTAGAAGTTGCAGTTGTCGCCGCCGTCGGAGTTACCCGTTTTTGTTACGGTCGGGTCTGTGATAGTTACGGCTTCGGACGTGTTGACGAGAAGCGCATTCTGATCTGCCGACGATGACGAATACGTCTGCCCTGTCTGCACTGTTGCAGAGGTGATAGTCTCCGCACCCGAATACGTTATGTTCGTACTCGAATTCGAACCGGGCTTATCGGGCGGAGAGCCTGCGTTTTCGGCAGACGCCGCTGCGAATGCCGTTGTGCCGGAGCTTAACATAGCTGCTGCAAGTACGATGGTGAGAATACGCCTTGTTAGTTTTTTCATACTGATCTTCCTTTCTCGGTTATAAGCCGTTCTCGGCTTGTATCTCTTTTATTTTCAAGATCATAATACACCGTCGTTCTTAAAGAATTCTTAAAGCAGAAAAGTTTTTTTACATTTTTTCGGAGTATTCAAAACAACAGAGCCGCCAAGAATGGTATAATCCCACTTGACGGCTTTAATACTATGTTTAAACAGTGCTGAATTCAAAGTGCTTTTTTCGGGCAGGCTTTAGCACATTCAAAGCAAAGAATACACTCGGTTCCGTTTTTGCGTTTTCTGGAATTATCTGTCATATCTACATCCATCGGACAAACCCTTTTGCACTTTCCGCAGGATACGCATTTGCTTTTATCACACTTGATTCTGAAAAGCGAAAAGTAGCTCATAGGCTTTAAGAAAACCGTTATAGGACAGATATACTTACAAAATGCGCGGTTGTCCTTAAACGCAAATGCAAGAATTATCCCGATTGCGTAATAAAGAATATTTCCGATTATAAACGCCCAGAACATTATTCTTTCAATATTTCCGACATGCGCCAAGAACAGTGCGGCAACAAAAGCAAATGATGCTGCAAAAGTAATATATCGAATCCATCCTATCTTTTTTCTCGGCTGCTGCAGCGTTTTATACGGCAGAAAATCCAGAACCATTGCGGTCCAACAGGCGTATCCGCACCATCCTCTGCCAAAAATCAAAGGTCCGAAAATTTTGGCTACAGAATAATGAATCGTAGCTGCTTCAAATACTCCTGTAAAAAGGTAGTACCAGAAGCCTTCTATCTGCATATTCTCATTGCTGATTATGCCCAAGTAGACAAGCATATACAGCCCTACCAATAGCTGTGTAATTCGTCTGGCATACTTGTATTTTTTGATAAATAAAAAAATCCCCAGTGAAACAGATATACCTATGTAGCTGAAATTAAACAAATAGAATATATTTCCCAGTGTGAGCCACAGCGTTATGGCAACCGTTTCAAATACAATCAGCATTATCAGCGGTACTATGTATTTTTTTATGCTCATCCCTGATTTCCTCCAATTCTTTCCGAAAAATATTTTTACAATTTTTCGGAGTATTCAAACAATACCGTAAATGTTGTTCCGGAGTCTGCCGTACTTGAAACGGATATTTCCGCATTTACAAGCTCGGTCATTCTTTTTACGATAGGCAGTCCGAGTCCGTGACCGGATTTTGTATTCCTGGATTTATCGCCCCTGTAGAACCGCTCGAAAATGTGCGGAAGATCATTCTCTGCAATCACACTTCCGAAATTCCGGACAGTCAGAACACCATGCTTTTTTATCCGGCATACCGACACTTCGATAATTCCGCCCTGAGGTTCGTATTTCAGCGCATTCTCGATCAGGCTCGTGCAGATACGTCCCGTATATTCGGGATCGGACATTACAGAAATATCATCTTCGATCTGTGTTCTGATCTCCACGCCTCGCTCATATGCGACCGATTCCATCTGCAAAGCCGATTTCTCCGCAGCCGATGAAAGGGAAACCGAACATCTGTCTACAGATTTTCCCACAGATTCCAGCGACGACAGTGTAAGCATCTCGTTGACAAGCTTCATCATATCTTTAGCCGATTCTTCGGTGCTGTTTACCCACTGAAGCTGCTCTCTGACTTTTGATTCGGGCGACGAGCTGATTATGTTGTTGTTCGTAAGAATGACCGTGATAGGTGTTTTCAGATCATGCGAAATATCCTGAACAAAGCTGCGCTCCCGCTCTATCGCTGTTTCAAGCGGACTTACCGCGACTTTTGAGAGTTTCAGGCTTATGAAAAATATTGCCGTCATTACCACGATAAAAATACCCACAAGAAACAAAACATACCGTATCACACGGATCGTAATGTATGATCGGTTTATCAGAACGACCTTAAGATCACTCTGAGTCGTCTCCTTATAAAAGATCATACGGGAGCTATTATCGACTCCGAATTTATCTTTGGTATCCGATATTGTCTGTACGATAGTATACAGCTGTTCTTCATCAACAGATGTATTATTTGAAAGAACGGAAAGTGTTTCACTGTCGGTATGATAGATCAGCGAGATAAAATCGGGGTGTTCGGAATGACCGGGCTGTTTTTTGTCTTTACCCTGATGATCGCCGCCTTCACGATCTCCGCCATCGGGCTTCGGCTTCTCCTTTGCGTTATCGGGACTTTCGGATTTTTGTTTATCCGGCTTTGCAGGCGGCGGAGAATCTTTCCGTGAAGGCTCTGCTTCGCCGGAAGATGTGTTCCACGGCTTGATTATTTCTATCATGGTATTTTCCAGATCATTGTACTCACTGCGGTATGTGACAGTACCCATCAGAATAAATGTCACAAGAAGCACTATTCCCGACAACAGCATATTGGAAACAATGAACCTTTTCCTGTAAAGCTTCAGCATTGATTGACCTCCAATCGGTAGCCGATACGCGGCATCTTTTTGATAGATACGTTTGATTTAAGGTACTTCAGTTTCTTCCTGATGAAAGAGATATAGACCTCTACGTTGTTATCGACTGCATCGGAGTCTATACCCCAGACATTAATTATCAGGGTATCGGTTGAGATCGTCATTGTGGGATTATAAAAAAAGGTTTTCAGAACATCAAACTCTTTGCGGCTCAGCTGAACCGATTCGCCCCCGCAGCTGAGAACGGCAGAATTAAGATTCAGCAAAAGATCGCCGAAGCTGAGCTTATCAATGATCACATCGCCCTTTCGTCTGCTCAGTGCGGCAACACGCGCGATAAGCTCGTCGGGTTCAAACGGTTTTGTCATATAATCATCGGCTCCGTAATTCAGTCCGGAAACTTTATCGGTTGTTGTTGTACGCGCTGTAAGCATAAGTACCGGAGTCGATATATTACGTTTTCGCAGCGTGCAAACCACTTCGAACCCGTCAAGCTTCGGCAGCATTACGTCAAGAACAATAACGGCATACTCCATTGAACAGGCATACTCAACCGCACTCTCCCCGTCATAGACGGCGTCAGCCAAATATCCGCGCTGCTCCAGTATTTTTTTCAGTGCATTCGATAAGGATACTTCATCCTCTACGATCAATATTCTCATATTCAAAACCTCCTCGTTATGATTGTAAGCTATTCTTCTTAAAAACATCTTAACCTGCAAGGGTAATCATATATTTAAGAATATCACATTTAAAGGAAAAAGCCTACCCCTTACGGAGATTTTTTTACTCCGTGTTATTCCCGAACGCTTTGCTTTATGGCCGCTTTGACTTGTGTCTAATCAAAAAATACCGCCCCGATTTCTCGAAGCGGTAAGTATTATCTGCCTTACGTTTTTTGTAAAAGCAAAAATCATGTAGCTTTCGGCTGAGGTTTTTTCGGAAAACTCTTTTTCTTTCTTTTCTTCATGATTACAGCTGCCGCAACAATAGCCGCTGCCGATAATGCCGCCGTAACTATCGACCATATCGGAATATCGGAAACATGATATTTTTTAAAGAAAGCGATCTTGCTGCCGTTTTCCATATCAAAGACTATGTAGCTTCCGTCAACCATGTAATCTATAAGGCACCATTTTCCGTCGGAGTACATATAAAGCCTGCCATTGTCGGGCATTTTCATTCTTATCTTTAGAATAGGGTCTGCGTCGTTAATGCTGATCGTATATACCCCGGCGAGCGTTCCTCTCTCTCCGTCAATGGCTATATCTTCTGTTTCCGTTACCGCAGTAAGCTCCTGACCGTCATAGAAGTTGCCCTCCGCCAGGAAAAGCGGTACTTCTTCGTTTGTCGAGATAGTTGTTTTCGGTTCTTTGTATTCGCCTTCTACGGTTTGGCTGTAATAAATATGACGGTTGTCGAAATCATTCCATTTCCAGTATCGTGTACCGTCCATCTCAACTTCGGGAAGATCATCAATACTTCCCCCGAATTCGACATCTCTTACGGCTACAGTATTGCCCTGTGCAACAAAAGTTA
The DNA here is from genome assembly GCA_902797065.1 of uncultured Ruminococcus sp. Classification (GTDB taxonomy): domain Bacteria; phylum Bacillota; class Clostridia; order Oscillospirales; family Acutalibacteraceae; genus RUG592. Next base: position 5,739 of record CADBRK010000124.1, on the reverse strand, counting down.
CGGTTATTTTTTTGAACCATTCCGGAACACCTGGCAGCTGTATCATTTCGTTGTAGCTTATCGGCTCTGCAATGCCTGCATAGCTGATGCCGTCAATACCTCCGACATCGTTCTCGACAAATACACAGCCTTCTACAGAACCGTTTGCCTTTCCTGCGATGGAACCGCAGTATTCTTTTTCACTCTTTACATAAGAATATGATCGGCAGCCCGAAATATCGCAGCCCTCTCCTACGATACCCCCGATATATTTATCGCCGTAGAGCAAACAGCGTGAATATGAGTCTGAAACTTTGCCAAGGCTTTTCCCCGAAATGCCGCCGCAGTGATCTTCGGTATATACGGAACCCGAGCTTTCGCAGTTATCAACAACGCCAAAATCGGAGCTGCCCACAATACCGCCCGCACATTCTTTTTTAGCGTGAATATCGCTGCTGCTCGTGCATTGTGATACGACAGAAAAAACAACATATCTTGCATTTTGCAGCATATATGCAGGAAGCTTGAGTTTATCTTCCGCGTCTATATCCACCTCGCAGGCAACATTTCCCGCAATGCCCCCGACATTTGTCTCGGCGATTATTTCTCCGTTATTCGTACACGATATTATAACTCCGCTGCTGTATTTTTCACTGTCAAGCGACGATACGTCAGTCTGATAATCGGTCTGAAGTTCAATGACATCTTTGTCGGAAGCCGTAAAAATATCGGCAAGTGCGGCACAGGAATCAAACACATCTTTTGCGTTGCTTTTTACAGAGTCCGAGCCTGTGGAAACAAGCGAGCGAAGCTGCCCTGCCGAGGAAATGATATTGTCGGCATCGGACTGCAGTTTGTTTATATCTGTACGTTCAAACGAAACAGACGTCAGTATACCCTCAACCGAATCGGAAAGATCGCTTGCGTTATCAATATAGGTATTGCCTAGGTTTTCAAGCTCCCGTATTATTCGCTCAATATCGTCGTAATCAATTATTTCCGATCCGTTCTCGATAAGATCAAGCAGTTGATCCGTCAGAGTCCGCACCGTCTTAAGGTCCCCCGAATCAATGGCTATTTCAATATCGGAAATAAGATCTTTGAACTTTTTCTTTGTTTTTGTATGCTGTTTATCGTTGTTCGTTTCTGCTTTATCCCGTGTAGACGAATAATTCAACGATTTTTTCAGATCCGATATAATCGATACCGTAAGATCGTGATCGCTCTCATTTGAGTGAAGATTATCAAGCAATCCTGCGAGATCTGCAGCGTCTATGCCTTCTTCAGAGTTTTCAACAAGTTCTTCAAGCTCGCCGATAAGCTGTTCGGCTTTTGCGGAGTCATTATCATCAACAGCTTTATTTATCAATGAGATCAAATCATCCGCCGCATTCTCCGCCTGATGAATATTCCCAGATACGGTATTTAATGCCGCATTGGTATCTTTTGCCGCTGTGTCAACACATGTTCCGAGATCGTCTGCGGCTTTTCTTATACTCGGAGAAGTATCTTTCAGACCGTTGTTGAATGTTTTAAGGTTCGTCTGGATGTCGGAAAGCTTATTTTTCAATTCGGCAAGAGTTGTTTCAGAAATATCCCAAACCGCATACGGTTCTGCCTGCCCCACTATGCCGCCTACATCTTTACGTCCGTTTACGGTACCCTTGTTAATGCAGCCGGATACTCTTCCGCTCTGACGTCCTGCGATACCGCCGACATTGTACCCCATTCTCTCATAACCGACATCGCCCTCGTTTACGCAGCCGCTTATCAGGTTTGTTGACCAGCCTGCAATACCGCCTATATCGGTAATATCAAGAAAATCGTCTTCCGTAAGATTTGAAACATCAAAATTCAGACTGAGTTCAATTTTATTATCGTCCACTTCGATCAGCGCAGTGTTGATCCTTCCGGTGTTTGTACAGTCGATGATTGTTCCGCTGTTCTCTCCCGATATACCTCCCGAACGGTGCTGCGCCGAAACAGTTCCCGAAAATTTACACCTGCTTATTACGCCTGTATTTTTTCCGGCTATGCCGCCTGCGCTTTCAATGGCTTTTATATCACCGGAGTATTGACATTCGCTTATAACTCCGCCGTTTTCGCCGGCTATGCCTCCTACGATGTTTGCTGTTCCTCCCGGGGCTGCGCTGCCCTCTATTATGATATTCTTTACTCTTGCTTCCCGGGAAGTATATCTGAAAAATCCGACATTTGATCCGTCCCCGGATAAATTCAAATGCCTTATTGTATGGCCGCAGCCGTCGAATGTACCGCAAAAGTACGGTATGCCCGAAAAAGATGATGTACCGAGATCAATGTCATTCGCAAGCTCAACGGTCAGCCCCTTTGAATAACTGTCAAAAGAACATTTACGCGCCAGCTGTTCAAGATCTTCGGGATCGGAGATAATGATTTTATTATCGGCAGAATCTGCGCTGCATATCAATACCGATTGAAGAATTATCATAATAATTGCCAGTGTAAAAGATGTCAGTCTTCCTGATCTCATTTTCTCTCACCTCCGAGATGAATCGTAAAGCGTGTTTTCTCGATAAGCTTATCAAGCAGCACGATAAGCTGCGGCAAAACAGTCAGCACCAGAATAACAGAAATAAGCGCGCCTCGTCCGACCGCAAGACCTATATGGCCGATATATACGTCGCTGACTCTGAAAGAGATCAGAAAACCTGCCATTGTAAGTATTGAACCCGATGTAAGTATTGTTGGAAAGCTCTCGTTTACTGCCGCTGTCATAGACTCGCGCTTATCGAGGCGCTGCCTGTTCTCCTGATAATGGTTCATGATAACGATCGCATAATCTATCGTTGCGCCCATCTGGATCGCCGATACTATCATGCTTGTGACAAACGAGCCCGTTATATCAAGCAGGTACGGGAACGAAAAGTTCATCCAGATACTGCCCTGAATCACAAATACAAGAAGCACCGAGCCTGCTGCGGTCCTGAATGTCATCAGCAAGATCACGAGCACAAATATTATCGTGAGCAGGTTGATTTTAAGGCTGTCGCTGTTATATGTCTCGTTCAGGTCACGGGCACTTGTTATTTCACCGATAACAAGTACCTTTTTATCGTCGGAAACCTGCGGATAATACTTTAAAGCGGCTGTTCTGATCTTCTCTACAAGCTCTATACTCTCGCTGCCCTCAACAGGAACGGTAGCCGTGATTATTATTCTTGTGTAATTTTCGCCCTGAAGCTGTTCGATACCTTTCATAAGCGATGAGCGAAGCTCCGTGATACGTGCCGTCTGATCGTCATTAAGATCTATTATGCCCTCGTCTACCTTGTCAAACAGATAAAGGAATATATCAATAAGCGGTACTTCGTAATCCTCCGAATTTTTGAAAATACCCTGATACTGCTTATGCTCCACTCCGTAAGCTTGATAAAGCAAAACTGCTTTTTCAATATCAATATCGAGCAGCTCCGAGAACATTCTCGGCGTATATTTATCCGTAAGCATTCTGCCGTTCTCGATCTCAATATTTGCAAGCCCTGTTATGCTTTTAACGTTGTCAAGCGGAAGTATCTCGTTTATTACAGCTTTTTCGCTCTCGTAATCTCCCGACGGTACTATCAAGGCGATCTGAGTAGATTCGTCGAACGTATCTATGATCTTATGCATTGCCGCACGTCGTTCGGAGTACACAAGCTCGTCGATAGTGCTGTCGGCAAATGCGTAGTTGGTTTTCGACGACCAAAAAATCGAAAACGGTATCAGGATCAGGAATACCCATACGAAGCAGTATTTAGCCTTGGTCAAAAATCTGCCCCAGAGGGATATATCCGGCACATGAGAACGGTGCGCCGTTTTTTTGAGCATTTTCGGGAAGAACAGTATTATTCCCGGCATTAACAGGAGTACCGACAAAATACTGAATATAATACCTTTGGTCAGAACTATACCCAGGTCATAGCCCAGGCGGAACTGCATAAGCGTAAGGGCAAGAAGCCCGGATATTGTTGTAAGCGAAGACGAAGAGATCTCTATAATACCTTTTGCGAGCGCTTCTATGAGCGCTTCTCTCTCTGTTTCACGCTGCAGCACTTCGTCCTGATAGCGGTGTATCAGTATGATAGAGTAGTCTATCGCCAGCGCAAGCTGAAGTATAACTGCGATGGAATTTGTTATGGACGATATTTCTCCGAGCAGGTAGTTTGTACCCATATTCAGAACCGCAGCAAAACCGAACACAATGAAAAAAATAACGACTTCAAAATAGCTTCGTGATGTAAAAAGCAGCACCGCCAGAATGACGGTAAGCGTAAGCAGCAGAACACCGCCCATTTCGCCTGCGATCTCTTTAGATCGGTTAATGCCTATTTCGGTTGAAAAATAAGCGTCATACGGTTCAAGATATTCTTTTATGCCGTTCATCTCGGCGATGATATTTTCGTCGCTGCTGATGCCGTCAAATGAGATCGAAAGCAGCGCAGACGAATTCACAAAGTGAGCTGCTGTTTCGTCAAGAGTAACGTCCGAAACATGTTCGCGTTGTTTGATCTCCCCCGCTATTTTCTCCGCACGATCATACGTTATGTTTGAGATCATAACATCCGCAGACGCATATGTGATAAACTCGTCTTCCATTATGGTAAGGCCCTGGCGAGTTTCTGTTTCGTCGGGGAGGAATGCGGTTATATCTTCGTTGACCTTTACCTTCGAAATCGACATTGCGCAAAAAACAGCTGCGGCAAGGAACAGTCCCATTATCAGGAAACGATACCTGACGATCGCCGACGCTAACGCATGCATAAGATCCTGCTTTGGCTTTTTTTCTTTTTCCGCCATTAAATAACACCCCTGTATAATCATAATAAAATGCAAAAATCACTTGACACTTGTTGAAATTTAGAATATAATTCATTATATTAATTTGTATGATACAAGTCAATAAGCAATTCCTCAATAATTGTTTATTATTAAACACGTATAAACTATAATGTTGAAACGGAAGTGATTTTTTGAACAAAAGCGGAGATGAAAACAGGAGCGTCAGAAATACCAAAAAAAGGATACAGGACGGTCTGCTGACGCTGCTGCAAAAGAAACCTATTAATCAGATCACGGTAAAAGAATTAACAGAACTTGTCGATGTAAACAGAGGTACGTTCTATTTTCACTACACCGATTTATATGATCTTTTGTATAAAACCGAGGATCGTTTTTTCAATGACTTCAACAATGTACTTAACGGCAAAGAATTAAAAAGCAGTGATGATGTTTACGCATACCTTGTGGAAATATTCAGCTTTCTTGAAAAAAACGCAAATATGTGCCGTATCTTTTTCAGTGAAAACTGTGATATGAAATTTTTTAACAACATAAAAGCGCTTGTAAATGACCGCTGCTTTGCATTCAGCCGTTCTTCCTCGGAACACTCCGACGATCAGCGAGCCGCACTTTACAACGCCTTTGTTGTAAACGGCTGCGCAGGACTTATGCAGCGCTGGCTTGAAGATGACTTTGCGGAAACGCCCGAGGAAATTTCTCAGATATTGCTGGAAATAATTACATCGGGCATAAAAAGTATAATATAAATGTATCTGTTACAAATATTTACGCGAAGACACATTTCCATGTCTTCCACAGTTAAAAACAGGGGCTGCCGCATGATTTCTCAATCTGCGGCAGCCCCATGAAATTTTAAACAAGGAGCTAAGCTCCAACAAGCTCGCTTGATTGGAGCGAGCGACGACTTAGGCAAACGTCGTGGAGCTTTAGCTCCTCCGG
>CADBRK010000123.1 GCA_902797065.1 uncultured Ruminococcus sp. | reverse complement strand
TCATAGCCTTGCTGTTTCAGAATATAAACGGCTTGCTTTAACCTTTCTTCCGATACTCCGAGCTGTTTTTCAACGCCCGCACCAATATCAATCATACCGACGTCGTCGACTCTGTCCTTTAGGAAATCTGCTGTTTTCTGTGCCGCATGCTCATAAGCTTTCTTATCGTCTTTAAGCAGATTTCTTATAGACGACTCGCTGTTATAACCCATGATTCGAGCTATTTCGGAAGGATTTTTTCCTTCATCTCTGAGACGCATAGCCTGTGCTCGGTCTTTTTCTCTCTTTTCATGTTTTGCAAGAGATTTTTGCACTCTGTACTCGGTTGTTGACAATCCCATTCCTTCTGCGATCTGAGTCTCGGTCAATCCTTCTTTTTTAAGAATATCAACGCGAGTCAGAAAGTCTCCTCCATGCTGATAAGGGTTTTCACCGCTTCCGAAAGGAAATCTTCCGGAACCTACTCCCGGTGCGCCATCGTTCACGCTTACTCCATAGTGCATTAAAAATCCTAAGATGTTCTGTGCGACCGGGTTCATATTGCATCCTCCTCAGCTTTCATACCGGATATAATTTTATCGAACGTTATGATCTTATCCATGATGGACGTTATTTCCTCATGGATAGGTTTACACACAAGCACTTCGTTTGACTGATAGAGTCTCAGCTCAATATCAATGTCAGACGGCTTGGTTTTGTACTCCAAACAAAAAAGAGCAGCATATATCTCAAGCTGCTCAATGTGTGCAGGCGTTACGCCGGTCTTTAAATCGTGTATACGTAAAATATCATTTCTGAAAATTATAGCATCGGCTGTACCGAAACAGTTTTCGGAAAAATATAAAACCTGTTCGGGAATCATTTTGTATCCGATAGCATCATTTACATACATGTTCAGTGTCTTCTGTGATTTGGGCAACTTCTGTCTGAGTCTTATACACTGAGCCGCAAACTCGTGAAGGATAGTTCCTTTTTGAGTCGCTTTGAATTTAGAATATAAATCCGCTATCTTTTCATTGTCATAATTTATCCAATGATACTTGCTCGCTCCAAGAAAAGCATGCTTGCCCTCAAGGTTCGAATGCCTGTTGAAGTTCATTTAACACTGCCTCCTTATTGTCGGGACTGATAAATCGGGAAAATGACATCTCATTCATTCGTCCGACATAGTAGTCCTGATTAGGTCTTTTTTTCGCACCCGAATATTTCTTGCATTCCAGCGTCGCCCATTTATCTTTGTACAATATCAATAAGTCAGGGATACCCTGAATATAGCTGCTGTCGAGTTTCATTACCATACAACCGCTAAATCTTGATTTAAGCTCCTTAATGAGTTCAGCCTGAAAATATCTTTCGGGTTTCTTTTCCGTCATAATTTTCTCCTCACAAAAAATAAAAGAGCAAAAGTCGCGCTTTTACTCTTCTTCCTCATAAAAGGGTATGTTTTTTTTGCGAGAAAATAAAAAGCCCATACCAATCAAGGTACAGGCTTAATAATTCAATCAATCGTCAAATATCTTACAGCTCGTTTCACAGTCAGGCCACGGTCCTCCGCACGCAGCGCATCCTTCGGGAATACTGTCATAAGAATCGTCTTCAAAATATCCCAACTCAACGAGCACTTTCTGTTCCCAATCCGACAGAGCTTCATCGTATTCCCAAGAATATAACGAATTATCGCAGTTCGGACATTCCAGCTCTCCTGTCGGCTGCGGGATCATTTTATGTCCGCACATAAAACAAATATCATTATTGTCGGATGTAAACACTCTTTTATAGAATTCGTCGGGCAATTTTTTCATAAACCCACCTCCCAAATATAAACGGCTTATACTGCCTTTACATATACATCGCCGTCGTCATTCAAATAGAACGTCTTTTGCTTTTCGGGTAAATGCAGTCCTTCGCGAAGGGTTTTCTTTAATGAGGATTCAGCAGAATCCTTTAACGGTTCGAGAATATCATTTATGGCCGACATAAGCTTATCTTTAGGTATCTTCTTGATAGGAATATCCTTCATCGTCCTAACTCTTTCATACAAAGTTGTCAAGCTGGTGAGCATCGCTGTTTCGCATTTATCAATATACCGAGATAAGTCGTTTTCGATGTAAAGAATATAATTCGGATCAAAGTTCTGCGAAAGATAAGTTTCGAGAATACTTCCCATGGTACACAGCTGCATTGATAACTTCAGACTATCGCATATACGAAGAGCTTTGTCGACGATTGCAGAAATATCATTGCCTTTTTCCAGAGTTGATTCCAAATCATAAACATAAAACTCGCAGTCCTTTATAGCGACCTTCTTTGCTTGCTGAACGCCGGCAATAGTTGCGATTCTCTGAGCATCGGAAGTTGAGATAGCGTTGAAGTTTTCATAAGCATATTTAACGAAGCTTATCTCAGATATCAATTCGGCTCTGTTGTGCCCATAAAGGAACGCAAGAATCTGATCCATACCCATTTTTATTTTATCAAGTTCGCTGTTGATCTGTGTGAGAAAATATTGTCCCGTAGCCACAGACATCACGGCAAATGAACTAAGGACAGCTGAGGATAAAGCCAAGTTTGCCGGGGAAGTATACTCTGCCATATTGGCATAACCTCTGAAATATCCATGTTCGTCTCTCAATACCGTTGTCATGTTTCCGTTTTTAATTGTCATCAAGGTATATGGTACTCCGTCGGGGATTGTAACAGAATATAATTTCGGCATATTCGACAAAGCGGAAATTCCGTCCAAAGCTGCAACAGCAGGAAGTTGACTTGTCAGCGCGCTTAACTGCATTTTCTGCTGTGTTGTCATTTCTAACTTCTTGTACTTAGGGTTATCTTCGATGTCGTGTATGTTGCTGCATACAGAAATATCAAAGTTGCCCTGCTTTTTCATCTCGTCAAACACTTTCAAAAGCTCTTGTTTTTCTTCGCCCATATCAATTACCTCCATGCTGTTAAAAATATAAATAATGCCAGAATCATCGTTAGATTCATTATAACACAGCTTACGAATGATTACAATAGGCAAACATCATATGTGACATTATAAGGACTTTGAGCCGCATTTTATGTCTCTGCCCACTTGCCCACTTTTTTTTCTCTACTTTATATATATTAATAAACTTTTTATCGCATTTAATTATATAAAAAAGTGGGAAAGTGGGCAAAAATCCGAAAAACCCGCATTATACCTGGGTTTTTCCGTGCCCACTTTTGTTTTTAAAAGTGGGCAGAAGGTGGGCAAGTGGGCAGAATTTTGACCAAAAATGAGCAAAATATTATTCTCGGATAGTCAAACCAGAGCACAAATCGACGAAAAAAGACCAAATG
>CADBRK010000122.1 GCA_902797065.1 uncultured Ruminococcus sp. | reverse complement strand
CCCATATGTCCTGCCATTTTTTCTCGATATTAATATGATCGTACTTCAATGTTAATGCCTCCTAAAATATTGCATGATGAACAATATAAAAAATATTACAAAATCCGAAATCAATATCCAGTTTATTATAACACAAAAAAATGCCGATTTCAAGTACCGTCGGCTTCTGTTCAGAGTTTTTGGACAAGTAAACTTTTTTGTCGGAAACCAAAAACAAACAATCGGGTTAAATAATTTTTCGGGGTAGATTTTGCAAAAACGCCGTGCATTATTCTTAATTTTTATCTTGACTTTTTTGTATTTTTTGACTATAATATACTAAATATACAAAGGGAGGTTTTGTTTATGAGTATTCCTACGCCCCATATTGAGGCTAAAACAGGTGATTTTGCAAAAACGGTTATCATGCCGGGCGACCCGCTGAGGGCAAAGCTTATAGCGGAAAAATTCCTGGACGATCCTGTCCTTGTTACTTCCGTGCGAGGTATGCTCGGGTACACGGGCAGCTACAAAGGGTGCAGAGTTTCCGTAATGGGCAGCGGCATGGGTATGCCGTCCATGGGGATATACAGCTATGAGCTTTTCAATTTCTACGGTGTTGACAATATCATACGTACAGGCTCGGCAGGTTCGCTTCAGCCCGAACTTGACCTCGGCGACATAATCGCCGCACAGGGTGCATGCACAAACTCCGCCTATGCGTCTCAGTACGGACTTAACGGCGCTTTTGCCCCCATAGCAAGCTACAAGCTTCTCAGAACGCTCGACGATGTATGCAGAGAGTGCGGCGCTGATGTACACATCGGAAATATTCTCAGCTCCGATACATTCTACTCTGCAGATGAAAACGCAGACGAAAAATGGAGATCAATGGGCGTACTTGCCATCGAGATGGAAACGGCAGCGTTATATATGAATGCGGCTTTCGCAAAGAAGAACGCTCTCGCAATGTTTACGGTATCCGACTGTATCGGAACAGACAAGGCTATGTCGGCGGAAGAAAGACAGAATTCATTTACGCAGATGATAACTCTTGCGCTCGAAACCGCAGTAAGGGCAGGTGAGTGATAATGGACTCAGATAAGCTTATGGAACTTGCAAAAGCGGCTGCAAAAAACAGTTATTCCCCGTACTCGGGATTTTCTGTCGGGGCGGCGCTGCTTTGCAGTGACGGCAGTGTGTATACGGGCTGCAATGTCGAAAACGTATCTTTTTCCGCAACGAACTGCGCCGAGAGAACGGCAGTATTCTCGGCAATAGCAGACGGTAAACGCAGTTTTGTCAAGATAGCCGTTGCAGCATTCCAAAAAGACGGAAGCATGTTATTGACTCCCCCTTGCGGTGTGTGCCGGCAGGTGCTCTGCGAGTTCTGCGGCAAAGACCTCGATGTGATCCTCACCGACGGAAAAGAGATCATTGAGAAGAAGCTCGGTTCTCTCATGCCCCTTGCATTTGAAAAGTTCTGATATACGGAAAAAACCGATGAAACAATAATGCTTCATCGGTTTTATAAGCTCTTCGGCCGTTACTGCTTGTCAGTCTCTTTTGCGGCTGTTGTAGACAATACCATCTGAATCCCTTGATTGATCTTATCGTACTCTGCCTGGATAGTCGAAAGATATTCTTTGCCGTACGGCTCCAAATGATAATACTTGCGCAGTCTTTTACCTACGATCTCCATTCTGTCGGAGATGACACCTTTTTCGATCAGACGATACAGTGTGGGATAAAGAGATCCCTCCGGCATAACAAACTGTTCACCACTTCTTGCTTTTAGCTCGTGAGCGATCTGATAACCATACATATCCTCATTGTTGAGCAAATAAAGAATAAGCAGTTCAGACGTACCCTTTTTTAGATTTTCTGCAATACCCATAGTTTTTCTTCCTTTGTAAAATATGTACATTTTTATATCATAAGCACAGCATAAACGGTGATACACTAAACGCTCTCAAAAAACTCCAGGCAGTATATACTTTGAAAGAAGAAAAGCATATACACATCACGCATAACACAATGACAAAAGACTGTCACGACAGCATATTATACGCGGCACGCTCGGGCTGTACATTGATAACGAATCTTATTCTTATATTTATTATACTACATATGCAATAGAATGTCAACAAAAATATAAGATAATATCACGGTTTTTGGATATATTGAGGTGAATTTATTGTTAATCTGACTCTATATATCTGTTTTTAAAATGTCAGAAATTCAAAAAAGGAATCAACCGAAAAGGTGTTCTGTCAGTATTCTTGTACCGATACAGATAAGCAGCAGTCCGCCCGCTTTCGCAGCGTACCGCTCAATCTTCGCACCGAAAAGATACCCCGCGCACACACCCATGCACGACAGAATAAAGGTTGTACAGCCGATGATACATGAAGAAAACACTATGTTTACATTCAAAAACGCAAGTGTAACGCCTGCAGCCAACGCGTCGATACTCACAGCGACAGAAAGCAAAGCGATCTCTTTGACGTCGAGAGCGTCGGTAAAAGCGACTTCGGGCTGATTGTCGCTTACTGAGTCACAGATCATCTTTCCGCCGATATAGCCGAGCAAAACAAAAGCTATCCAGTGATCGAAGGCGGCTATATATCCCCTCAGGCGTACACCTGCCACCCAGCCTAAGATCGGCATGATCATCTGCCCCGCCCCGAAAGCGAATCCTATGACAACGGTATATACGGGGTCCCACTTTTTGAGTGATATGCCCTTGCCGAGTGCGGCGGCAAATGCATCCATAGACAATCCAAAGCCCAACAGTATTATTTCCGCAATATGCAAGTTTTATACCTCCCGATTATTGATATTACATTTTATTCGTGTACTCTGTGCCTTATGTTCGGAAGAATAAAAATAATACTTGTTTTTTTGCGAAGTTAAAACTATAATAAATATATAATCAACTGACGAGAGGAAAAAACGATGATAGATATTTGTCTGCTTGGAACCGGGGGAACTATGCCGCTGCCCGAAAGAGCGCTTACGTCATTATACCTGAGATACAACGGTCACGGTCTGCTTATCGACTGCGGCGAGGGTACTCAGGTGCAGATCAGGAAGAAAAAGCTTTCTCTGCACGATATAGACGTGATACTGTTTACTCATTATCATGCCGACCATATCACCGGATTGCCCGGACTGCTGTTATCCATGTCAAAAAGCGACCGCACCGCCCCGGTAACACTTGCGGGACCCGCCGGACTCAGATCGGTTGTCAGGTCATTGTGCGTCGTAGCGCGCGAAATGCCGTTCGATATTGAATTTATCGAATTCGGCGACAGCTGCAGCCGCCTTGATCTGCCGGGGCTTAAGATCGACGCTTTCCCCGTTCTGCACAGCGTTACATGCTTCGGGTATTCTGTTTCGCTTGAACGTCCCGGGAAATTCGACCCAAAAAGAGCGACAGAGCTTGGTATCCCAAAGAACCTTTGGAACAAACTGCAGAACGGTTCCTCCGAAGAGTACAACGGAAAGGTTTATTACCCGAGCGACGTTCTCGGCGAAAGCAGGAAAGGTATAAAAATAACGTACTGCACCGACACACGCCCGACCGACACCATGGCAGAATATGCCCGGAAATCCGATCTCTTTATCTGCGAGGGAATGTACGCTGAGCCGGAAATGCTGCCCAAAGCGAAGGAAAAGCTTCACTGTACGTTTAACGAGGCTGCCGAACTTGCGCGGGAAGCCGATGTATCCCGCCTGTGGCTTACGCACTTCAGCCCGTCACTGAGAGACCCGGAACAATACCTCGATTATGTAAAAACCGTATTTAATAATACTATAATACCCGAGGATCTGGAATTTTTGACACTCGGATTCGCAGACTAAAAAAGACAACCGCCGCAGCAAGTCAAGCTGTGACGGTTTTTTGACGTATTATTTATTTTACGCTGTAAAGCATCTGTCCGTAAGAAGCGTACGGCCATGCTTTTGCGTCCATTGACATTTCCATCTCGTCTGCGACCTCTCTTGCCTCCTGCATAGCGGGGAACACCTCGTCGCCGTAGAAGTTTGCAAGTTCCTGCTTGCCAGTAATGTCGCCTGCTTTTATGAGCAGCGAATCAAGTTTATCTATCCTGTGATAGAAACAAAGCTGCAGCTTTGAAAGCTTCGACGCAAGCTCGACTTCAAGCTCCGCGGGAATATCTGCGGAAAGAGCTTTCTTTGCGCTTGCCGTTTCGACAAGCTCCTTTACATATTTCGATACGGCGGGGATAATATCCTTCTTTGCCATATCTATCATAGTGAGAGCCTCGATATTGATAACCTTGGAATAATTCTCAAGCAGTATCTCATAACGCGCATGAAGCTCCGATGTGCTGTATATCTTGTGCTTTTTGAAAAGCGCCTCGTTCTTTGCGTCGATATAATGCGCAAGAGCGGCCGGAGTTGTGCGGAGGTTCAGAAGTCCTCTTTTCTCTGCCTCCTCGACCCATTCGGGCGCATAGTTATTGCCGTTGAATACGATCCTCTTGTGCTCTTTATATGTTCTCTTGATAAGCTCCGACAATGCTTCATCGAAGTTCTCTGCCTTTTCGAGCTCGTCGGCAAACTGCGTAAGCTCCTCGGCTACCATAGTATTGAGCATGATGTTCGGACAGGAGATGTTGTCGTTTGAACCGAGCATTCTGAATTCAAACTTGTTGCCTGTAAAAGCGAACGGAGATGTTCTGTTTCTGTCGGAGGTGTCTTTCTTGAAGTCGGCAAGCACTTCAACGCCTGTTTTAAGCTTTTCTTCGTGTGCGTCGTATTCCGTTCCCGAAAGGTACGCTTCGAGAATACCCTCAAGGTCCGTACCGATAAACATAGAAACAATAGCCGGGGGCGCTTCGTTTGCGCCGAGTCTGTGATCGTTGCCTGCGGAAGCAGCCGAACCTCTCAGAAGATCCTGATATTCGTCAACAGCTTTGATAACCGCAACAAGGAACAGCAGGAACTGCTTATTGTTGTAAGGGTCTTTGCCGGGGGTAAGAAGATTTCTTCCGTCTGCCGTGCAGAGTGACCAGTTATTGTGCTTGCCGCTGCCGTTTACGCCTGCGAAAGGCTTTTCATGCAGCAGGCATTCCATACCGTGGCGGTTGGCGATACGCTTCATCATCTCCATGGTGAGCTGGTTGTGATCCGTTGCAAGGTTTGTTGTCGTAAAGATAGGCGCAAGCTCGTGCTGTGCGGGCGCTACCTCGTTGTGCTTGGTCTTTGCATATATGCCGAGCTTCCATAACTCCACGTCAAGTTCTTTCATGAAAGCAGATACTTTATCCTTGATCTTACCGAAATAGTGATCCTCAAGCTCCTGACCCTTGGGCGCTCTT
>CADBRK010000121.1 GCA_902797065.1 uncultured Ruminococcus sp. | reverse complement strand
CGATACATCTTCGGATAAAACGGACACATCTACCGATAAGACCGACACATCTTCGGATAAAACGGACACATCTTCCGACAAGACCGATACATCTTCGGATAAAACGGATACATCTACCGACAAGACCGACACATCTTCGGATAAAACGGACACGGCATCCGACAAACCCGACACAGGCTCCGATAATACGGACACATCTTCCGATAAGCCGGATACAGATACAACTACGGATACAAACACCGACACATCAACCGATACAGGTAAGGACAAGGAGAGTGACACGGATAAACACGACACTCCCGACACTCCCGATACTCCGGATACTCCCGACAAGCCGATCAAGAGAATGCTTGGCGATGTTAATAACGACGGCAGAGTTACGGCTAAAGACTCCCTGCTTGTACAGAGATATGCGGTCAATCTTGTACAGTTCAGTGAGGATCAGCTCAAAGCCGGAGATGTGAACGGCGACGGAAAAGTTACCGCTTCGGACGCCTTGAATATACTGAGGTATACGGTCCACCTGAAAACAAAATACCCGATAGGTGAAGAAATAGCAGTCGGATAGCTGACATGAACCTATCTTTCCCCCGGCTTTATACAGGTCGGGGGAATTTTTTTGGAAGAATTATATTAAAAAAATGTAATTATTTTTTCTCTTTTTTGTTGCTATTTTGTCGGGAAAAATATATAATAGTATGTTAGAGAGATGTTTCTTTTTTATTTTTGTAAGTATACCAAAAAGTGAGGTTATCTATATGGACAGCAGAACAAAAAGATTTTTGGAGAGTCTTTGCGGCAAGCGTATTGCGCTGTGCGGTATCGGCAGAAGCAATCTTCCGCTTATCACGCTTTTCAAGAAATACGGCGCAGAAATAACAGCCTGTGACAAACGAACCGAAGAACAGCTCGGAGATATGGCGCAGCAGGCAAAGGACGCAGGCGCAAAGCTGAGTCTGGGGGAGAGCTACCTTTCAGACCTTGATGTGGATATAGTTTTCAGGACGCCCGGTATGCGTTACTACATGGACGAATTGGTCGATATGAGGAACAGAGGCGTTGTTGTGACCTCGGAGATGGAAGTGTTCTTCGATCTTTGCCCGTGTAAGATAATCGCAGTAACAGGCAGCGACGGCAAGACCACAACCACGACGGTCATCTCCGAAATGCTCAAAGCCGACGGAAAAACGGTACATCTCGGCGGAAATATCGGCAAGCCGCTTCTCCCGGAGATAGACTCGATCGACCCCGACGATTACGCCGTAGTGGAGCTTTCAAGCTTCCAGCTTATCTCTATGAGGAACAGCCCCGATATAGCCGTGGTGACGAATCTTGCGCCGAATCATCTTGATATACATAAGGATATGCAGGAGTATATCGACTCAAAGAGGAATATTGTTCTTCATCAGAACGCATTCTCAAAGAGCGTGCTTAATCTCGACAATGAAATTTCAAATTCGTTCTCTGATGATGTTCGTGGCAGACTTCTGAAATTCTCACGCAGACAGAGCGTTGAGAACGGCGCTTATATGAACGGGAGCGGAGATATTATCTATGCTTGTAACGGCGATGAAACCGTGATCATGAACAAGAGCGATATTAAGATCCCCGGACTGCACAATGTGGAGAACTACCTCGCAGCGATCTGCGCCGTATGGGGAGAGGTATCCGTTGAAAGCATTGTAAAGACGGCGAAGGAGTTCGGCGGTGTAGCGCACCGCAACGAGTTTGTAAGAGAGATCGACGGAGTAAAGTATTATAACGACTCGATCGCTTCAAGCCCGACAAGAACTGCGCTCGGAACATTGTCTTTGTATGACGAGAAGATAATTGTTATTCTCGGCGGATATGATAAGCACCTCGATTATACGGAGCTTGGCGAGCTTATTGTAAAGAAGGTCAAGACAGCGATAATTATGGGCGCAACAGGCCCGAAGATCGAGAGGGGTATCCTTGAAGCGAAGGAGTACACCGAAGGAAATCCGAAGATCATAAAGGTCGAAAATATGGAGCAGGCTGTGGCTGCGGCTAAAGAGAATGCCGTTCCCGGTGATATAGTGTCAATGTCGCCCGCAAGCGCAAGCTTTGATCTGTATAAGAATTTCGAGGAGAGAGGCGAGCATTTCAAGAGTATCGTAAACAGCCTTTGAGGAGGGGAATATATGATAGATTTACTTACTAAGCTGTGTACGGCGAACGGCGTTTCGGGCAGCGAAAGCTCGGTATGCGCTGTTATCAAAGACGAGATAGCCGGATACGCAGATACTGTGGTTATAGACAGGAATAATAACGTACTTGCCGCGATTGGCGATACAGCCGAGAATAATATCATGCTGGACGCTCACCTTGACGAGATAGGGTTTATCGTGACGTACATAGACGATAACGGATTTGTTAAGGTATCGCCGTGCGGCGGTATGGATTACAGAGTCGCTGCCGATTCAAGATTTAAGATAATCACGGACAGCGGCGATATTACGGCGGTGGTATGCTGTATGCCGCCGCACCTTTCCGACGGGGGCGAAGATAAAGCGCCGTCTGCGGACAGTATTTATCTTGACACGGGGCTTACACCGGACGAGGTAAAGCGGAGAGTATCTCCCGGAGATACCGCCGCATTTGATGTGGTTCCCGTTAAACTTCTGAATGATCGTTTCTCATGCAGCTCGACCGACAACAGGGCAAGCGTTGCCGTTTTACTGAGAGTGGCTCAGATGATAAAGGAGAACCCCGTCAACACGGGCGTTACGTTTGCGTTTACATCTCAGGAGGAAACATACGGCAAGGGCGCGATCACCTCGGCGTACTCCGTTAACCCCGACAAGGCTATATGTGTAGACGTAAGCTTTGCCTCGCAGCAGGGAGTATCGGAGCATGAAAGCGGGAAACTCGGAGAGGGCGCAATGATATGCATATCGCCCGTGTTGTCGAGGAAGATGTCTAACAAGCTTATAGAGATAGCAAAGAAGCATTATATACCGTATCAGCTTGAGGTGACGGGCGGAGTCACCGGAACAAACGGAGATAAGATCGCCGTTACCCGCAGCGGTATCCCGACGGCTGTAGTATCGCTGCCGCAGAGAAATATGCACACGCCTGCAGAGATTATCAGTCTTGACGATATAGAGAACACCGCGCGATTGGTGTTTGAGTATCTGAAAGATATATGATGAGGAGGGTAATCTATGGATATGAAATTACTCAAAAAGCTTTGTCTTACCAACGGTGTATCATCGGGTGAAGACGAACTGAGAAGTATCATCATTAAAGAAATAGACGGCTATGCCGACGAAATGTACGTTGACAAGAGCGGCAATCTGATAGTCTTTAAGAAGGGCAGAGAACGCGCAGAAAATAAGCTGCTTTTGTCCGCACATATGGACGAAGTGGGCTTTATTGTGACGGGTATCAACCCGGACGGAACACTCTCCGTTGATGAAGTCGGAGGGATAGACAGGAGAGTTATCGCCGGCAAGAGAGTTCGTTTGTGTACTTCGTGTATAGACGGCGTGTTCGGCATAAAGCCTGTTCATTTGTCGGGCGACGGCAAAAACGAGATTCCAAAGCTTAAAAGCATGTATATAGATATAGGCGCAGCAGACAGGAAGGACGCCGAGGAGCATATAACTGTCGGCGAGCTTGCTGCATTTGAAGGAAGATATGACGAAACCGAGACTTCGATAATCACAAAAGCGATCGACGACAGGGCAGGCTGCCTTGTGCTTATCGAGATGATAAAGTCGGAGATCCCGTATGATATGTACTTCTCGTTCGTAGTAAAAGAGGAGGTAGGATTAAGGGGAGCAAAGACAGCCGCTTACTCCGTTGACCCCGATTTTGCAATCGTTGTGGAAACAACGACCGCAGCCGATATTCCCGGCAACGACGAGTGCAGACAGGTTTGCAGACTCGGCGAGGGCGCAGTAATATCCTTCATGGACAGACACACGATCTATGACAGAGAGTTATATAAGAAAGCTTTTGCCGCAGCGGAGAAAGCAGGCGTAAAAGCGCAGGCAAAGCAGGCTGTAGCAGGCGGCAACGACGCAGGAGTTATCAGCACAACAAGAAGGGGCGTCAGGACTATCGCAGTGTCGCTGCCGTGCAGGTATCTGCACTCTCCGAATACGATAGCGGATAAAACCGATCTTGAAGCCGTTGCGAAAACCGTTTCAACACTTGCGGAAATGATCGCAGGCGGTCATCTATGATATGCGCAAATGATTTCGGGAGAAAATTTGAACTAAGGCTTGGCGAGATATGCAGTCATTCGCCGTCGGGAGCAAGGATAATGTCGTATTTCAATGCGTACCACGGAATAAAGTATGATTTTCTTGATTTCTGGATACAGAAAAGCGATTCGGGTACTGCGCCGTGCGCTTTGTGCAGATATTACTCTACTCTTATGATATGCGGCGAACCGTGCGACAAAGCGGAGCTGGAAGATTTTGTATGCATGCTGTCGCCTTCGGTCATTTTGTGTGATGCCGAGTATGACTTTTCCGATAGTTACGAGCGTACCTGCGGCGAAATAATGACATACAAAAACCTGATCGCACCTTCGGAGACGGAACAGAGCATTCATCGTTCACTGAGCGATATGGCGTACCTGAAGAAAATATACAGTCTGCTGTGTCGAACAGACGACAGGATAGCCCCCAACTGCTTCGAGGATTATTTCCTTGATTTATCTCACAAGATACGTCATGCGTCGGCAGAGGTATACTCGATCTATGAGGGCAGCGAGCCTATATCAACGGCTGCGGTCACATCTCTGAGCGGCAGCGCCGCAGTTATCGGCTGTGTTGCAACAGATCATGAGTACAGAAATAAAGGTCTTGCGTCATCACTTGTATACTATATTACGGACAGACACATGAAAAAGGGCAGAGAGGTATTTTTGCAGAGGGAAAAGAAGATCGGGCTTTACGAGAAGCTGGGTTTTGAAGTGTGCGGAACGTGGTATGAATATAAGAAAATTGCTGACGGCAGTATATTGTAAAGAGTATTTCAAAAAATAACGGATAGATCGGAATTGAGATAGCATAACGCTTGATTTTCTATTGCAAAGAAAATCGAAATACGTTATAATTACATTGTTGATGTCAGAATGTGCTGAAATATATATTTCGGGAGGAATGTTAAAATGGGTATTAAATTACTGGAATACAGAGGTCATATCAGGAACTGGCGGGAATTGAACGCAGAACTTGGTATCACCGAAGAATTGCCCCGTGATGTGCGTGAACGCACTATTATCGAAAAGGGCTTTGAAAAATGGGGAACAGCTGTCGCAGATCATATCTACGGTATGTTCGCTTTTGCAGTTGAGGACGGAGATACCGTCGTTTGTATCAGAGATCAATTCGGCACAAAGCCGTTTTATTACTATATCACCGAGGATGGACGTCTGCTTCACGGGACGTTTATCAGAGATATTATCTCCCGGGAAGGCTTCAAAAAAGAGCTGAACGAAGAAATGCTTCAGCTTTATCTCACGCTCACATACTGCGGCGGCGAGAATACTTTCTTTAAAGGACTCAAAAAGCTTATGCCCGGCTGCTGCCTTGTGTTCAAAGACGGCAAAGCGGAGATCACAAGGTATTGGGAACCGACGTTTAAGCCCGATGACAGCAAGTCTGTCGAGGAGTATGCCGACGAGATACACAACACTCTTGCCGAGATCATGAAGCAGGTAAAAGAGGACAGCGAAACAGCAGAGTCGTTCCTTTCGGGCGGTGTGGATTCTTCTTATGTATTTGCTATGAGCGACGCTAAGGTGTCCGATTCGTGCGGATATACAGACGAGCGTTTTGACGAATCGAAGCTTGCAAGAAAGACCGCCGAGCTTCTGGGACGTGAGAATATTACGGCGATCATTACACCCGAGCAGTATTTTGACGCTGTCGAGTACGTCTGCGAGAACATGGAGCAGCCTCTTGCGGACGCTTCGGCTATCGTTTTCGCTATCGCGTGCAAAGCAACCGCAGAGCATACAAAGCTTTGTTATTCGGGCGAGGGTTCGGACGAATTCTTCGGCGGATATAATATGTACAGAAATGCCGAGCGTTACGGCGATAACCTGAAGGATTTCTATGTCGGAAATACCATGATAATGAAAGAGGACGAGAAAAAGGAGCTTCTCAAAAAGTATTACGACGGCGTACTGCCTATAAGCGTTGTCGGCGATCTGTATGATCGTATGGAGGGTATGGACCCTCTTTCGAAGATGTCAAATGTAGATATTCAGATATGGCTTGAAGGCGATATTTATCTGAACGTTGACAAGATGAGCGAGGCTTGCGGACTCGAAATAAGAATGCCGCTGACAGACCGCAGGATTTTTGATATTGCTTCGAGAATGCCATCTAAGTACAAGGTGACCGAGGAACAGAACAAAGTCGCATTCAGAATGGCTGCTTCAAAGGTTCTGCCCGATGAGATCGCGTTCAGAAAGAAGCTCGGCTTTATCGTGCCTATCCGTATATGGATGGCTGACGAGCGGTATAACGCAGGCGTACGCGATAAGCTTTTCGGTGAGACGGCGGAGAAGTTCTTCAATACCGATAAGATACATGAGATCTTCGACGCATACATCGGCGGACAGAGCGATCTGTGGAGAAAGCTTTGGACTATTTATGTGTTTATCGTGTGGTATGATATTTACTTCGGATAATAAATCAGGATAGAATTAAGCCCTTTTCGTGCTGTGAAAAGGGCTTTTTACTGTGTTCAGTTTTCGTGTGGCTTGATTATCAATCGTTCTTCGCTGCTGTAGATGTTTAC
Organism: uncultured Ruminococcus sp.; assembly: GCA_902797065.1. Lineage (GTDB taxonomy): Bacteria > Bacillota > Clostridia > Oscillospirales > Acutalibacteraceae > RUG592. Next base: position 2,081 of record CADBRK010000121.1, on the reverse strand, counting down.
GCTTTGTACTACTCCTATGCATGCCATGATAGCTATAAGCGACGTTCCGCCTGCACTGAAGAACGGAAGCGTCACGCCGACTACGGGCAGAAATCCGAGTACCATTCCGAGATTGACGGCTGTCTGGGAGAGAATAAGACCGAATACTCCTATGCAGAGATACTGTCCGAAATCGTCCCGCGCGTGTGCCGATTTGTAGAATATACGCAGAAGAAGCAGAAGGAAAACAGCAAGTATAACACAGCACCCCAAAAATCCGAGTTCCTCGGCGGCTACGGTGAAGATGAAGTCGTTTTCCTGCTCGGGCACTATCGCATATCCCACACGCTGTCCCTTGAACAGCCCTTCGCCCGTGTATCCGCCTGCCATTATCGAAAGCTTTGCCTGATATTGCTGCCACCCGTATACTGTTTTTGCGTTCTCGTCAAGGTTAAGGAGAACAAGAATTCTGCTGCGCTGATCGTCGTTGAATATTTTAGTCCATACAAACGGTATGCTTAAAAGCGCCGCCGCCGCAGTTCCCAGATAATACCTGAGCTGAACGCCTGCCGCAAAAGTCATTATGACAAATATCAGCGCAAATATAAGCGCAGAACCGTCGTCACCCTGAAAATGTATAAGAATAACGGGTACAGCGCCGTGTAACGCAAGCATACAAACGTGGGGGAAAGAGGTCAGCTTGTTATGCTTTGATAAAGCGCTCAGATGTACCGACAGCGTCACTATAAAGCACAGCTTTACTATTTCAGAGGGCTGGAGAGAAAAGCCGCCGATGTTTATCCACGCAACGTCATCAGTGCCTTCTACTCGTATGCCGTATATGAATACTATTGCTATCAAACCTATACCCGCCGCGGCGATAAGCCACCACAGCTTGTAGATGAATTTATAGTCAATGCAGGAAATTACTACTGCGCCGACTGTTCCGATGATAAGCGCTATGATCTGCGTGCGCAGATAGTTGTAATCTCCCGCTCGCTGCATACTTGCGATAAGCAGCAGGCTGAGTGTGTTGACCGCAATTACGATCAGCCACAGAAATTTATCTGTATATTTAAAATATGCGGAGATCTTCTCCGTAATTAATTTCATAAGCATCACCTGTTAAAATTATATATGAATTTTGTAACATAATCAAGATAAAAATGAAAATACAGATATAATTTTTTCAATTTTGTAAGAAAATAAAAAATGAATCCTTCACGGTTGTATTAAACATTGAAATGTGATATAATTCTATATGAATTTTGTATGATCAGGTGTTTGTATGTCTTTGTTTAAAACGAACAGTCCCGAAGAAACCATTGACCTTGGCAGACGTATTGCACAAAAGCTCAAAGGCAATGAAGTTATTGCATATTTCGGCGGTCTGGGTATGGGGAAAACCACTCTCACGAGAGGGATCGTCAATGCGCTTGGCGGAGACGATGTTGTATCAAGCCCCACTTTTGCGATAGTGAACGAGTATCGGGCGAAATACAATATATATCATTTTGACATGTACAGGGTATCCGGCTGGGACGATCTGTATTCTACAGGTTTTTTTGATTATCTGGATACCGGTGTTATTATTATTGAGTGGAGCGAAAATATAGAGAACGCTCTGCCCGAAAAATATGTCAGGATCAGCATCACGAAGGGGAACGACGACGACGTCAGACTGTTCGGGATAGAGGGGTTAGAGATATGATAATATTTTCAGCGGATACTTCCGCAAAATGCGCGTCTGTTGCGATCACCGACGACGGTGTGATAAAGGGCGAGTTTTTTCTCAACTGTATGCTTACTCACAGCGAGACGCTTATGCCGATGACCCGGCTTCTGTTCAAAAGCTGCCGTATTGATCCGTCTCAGGTGGATTGTTTTGCGGTGAACAGCGGTCCCGGTTCATTCACGGGAATACGTATCGGAGTGGCGGAGATAAAGGGTATTGCTTATGCGCTGAACAAACCGTGCGCGGCGGTTTCTGCGCTTGAATGTATGGCGTACAACTTTCAGCCGTGCGACGCTGTAATATGCTGTGTTATGGACGCAAGGTGCAGCCAGGTGTATAACGCGCTGTTTGAAATGACCGATAACGG
>CADBRK010000120.1 GCA_902797065.1 uncultured Ruminococcus sp. | reverse complement strand
GAGCTTACAGACCGTTATCTCGGCTTTTTTATGCGTCACATGGTAGATATGCGGCTTTTAGAGGATTGATTTGTTCTCAAACAGGCTGAATTTCTTCAAATTTTGTGATAACGATTGATTTCTCGATTGCGTTATGATAAAATAATTGTGATCAACATGATAGGGTGATAAAAATGATAATTGATTTTGAAAATATTGATGAAACTCGTTTTCCCGAGTTCAAAGGCGGCAAGGGCGAGTATATTGCGAAGAGATACGGTGACGAATCGGTCAAAATAATGTACGGAAGATTACAGCCGGGCAGTTCCATCGGTATTCATACTCACGAGACAAACAGCGAGATCATTTATATTCTCAGCGGAACGGCAGATTTCATATACGACGACGGAACGGAAAAGGCGTGTGCGGGCGAGTGCCATTACTGCCCGAAGGGTCACACTCACTCCATGATAAATAACGGCGGTGATGATCTGGTGTTCTTTGCCGTTGTACCGGAACAGTAAGGATATTTTTATATAAAACTTGAAAGGCAGGAATAAATATGTCGGATATTCAAAAAATTGTAGATTTTCTCGATAAGGCTCAGACCTACTACCTTGCAACGGCAGAGGGCGATCAGCCGAGAGTAAGACCGTTCGGAACGGCGCTTCTCTATGACGGAAAGCTCTATATTCAGACGGGCAGGGTCAAGAACGTATCAAAGCAGCTTGCGGCAAATCCCAAGGCGGAGATATGCGCATTCTGTGAGGGCAGGTGGGTGCGTGTTTCGGGCGAACTGATCGACGACGACAACAGAGACGTTATGGCCGCTATGCTTGAAAAGATGCCTCAGCTTAAAGCTATGTACAGCCCCGACGACGGCAATATGCAGGTGCTTTACTTTAAAAACGCAAAAGCTGTTTTCAGCTCGTTTACCGAAGCGCCCGTAACAATAGAATTCTGAGGAGTAAAACGACAGACGATAAAGAGACTTTCCGTTTGCCGGATAGTCTTTCTGTTTGAACCTATTTAAACAAGGAGCTAAGCTCCAACAAGCTCGCTTGATTGGAGCGAGCGACGACTCAGGCAAACGTCGCGGAGCGTTAGCTCTTCCGGCTGGGAGCCGTCCGCGACGGACGTATGGAACCCGCCGCCTAAAGAGGCGGGGGACATCGACGTTTGTTATAAATTTAAAGGATGTAGATTTATGTCAAAAATCAGGGTGAATAACATAAGTAAAATTGATCGTAAAAACAGGAATATCTTATTTTGTAAAATTGCGACCGTTATATTATCTATCGTATTGATCTGTATGAGCTTTAATTTGTTTCTGAATCAATACTATGAACCAAAAGAATATACTTCCGATCTTTCGAAGCATATCAAATTCGGCAAAGAAGGCAACAACCTCTATAGCTTGATGTATGTAATATTGGGCTTTTTGAGTTCATGGCCCAATCCCGGATTTTTTATTGCAATCGTTTTGACGTTTTTTGTTGTTTTCAGTGTTTGGGCAACAAAAAAACTGCTGTCATTTTTTTGTCCCGATACCGATAAGTGGATATTATGGGTTTATGCGCTTATCTGCAATATGAGCTTCCCTATTCAGATTACTTTGACGGAGAATCACTCGGTAAGAGGATATATGACCTCTAATGTTTACCATAATTCAACTTATCTGGCAATGAAGCCGCTGGCCTTTCTGGTGATCTATTATTTCTTCACATTGAAAGATAAGTATGTCGAAAAGCCCCTGAAAATAAAACAATGGTTTATATTTACGGGCTTGATGCTGATTACGACTGCTTTTAAGCCGAATTTTATTATTGGCTTCTCGCTTGCGATGCTGATAACCATGATATATGATTTTATTAAGAACAAATTTAAAAGTGTTCTTAATTTTATAATTATGGGAACAACGGTTTTTCCCAGCATCATTTTGGTGTATTATCAGCAGTCAACTTTGTTTGACGAAAAATCAGAGATGAAATTCGGATATTTTGTAGCGTTGGAGGAGCTGACTTCACAAGTCCGCGGACATATATACATATATCTTCTCATGTCTTTTTTATTTGCTTTTATAATAGCCGCAGTTTGTTTCAAAGAGTTTTTTACGGATTCGTGTTATGCATTCTCATGGGTGTTTTTATTGGTAAATATGTTTTTTGCAACATTTTTGTACGAAACAGGTCCGCGTGCAACTCACGGCAACTTTTTATGGGCTGCTTATTTCGCGGCGGGCTTTATTCTGGCGGTTTCCATAGCAAAGTATGATAAGCTGATTAAAGAAGAAAAGATCACCTGTATGATTGTATCTTCTGCCGTATTGGGCGCACAGTTCTTTAGTTGGCTTAACTATATGATCGAACTGTGTAACGGAAGAGTACCGTATAGGTAATAATTGTTTTTACTGATATATCAAACTATATTTTCTAAGGAGGAAAAACAATGGACGATAAGCAAATAATTCTTGACGCAATGAGAAAGGCAGGCGAACCGCTCGCCGCAGGCAAAGTTGCAGAGATCACGGGGCTTGACAGAAAAGCCGTTGACAAAGCTTTTGCCGCTATGAAAAAAGACGGTACGATCGTATCTCCCGTGAGATGCAAATGGGAACCGGCTGACAAGTAAAAAGCTATTCAAACTAAACCCCCGACAAACCTTTGATAAGGCTGTCGGGGGTATGTTTTTTCTATTGATATTAATTACTCGATCGGGCTAAGTTTCCAAATGCCCTCTGCGTAATCTCTGATCGATCTGTCTGCGGCGAAAATGCCTGCGTTTGCAATGTTTGTGAGCGAAACCTGGTTCCACTTCTTTGCGTCGGCATAAAGCTTTGAAGCTCTCTCCTGTGCTGCCTTATAGTCGGCGAAATCTGCGAGTACCATATAGGGATCCTGCTCTGTGAGATTCTGAGCAATGTGGCTGAAGCGTGTGCTGTTAAGTTCGTCAATCGCTCTCTTGATAACGGGATTGTTTACATAGTAGTTCATGGGTGTGTAGCCGTTTGCTTTAAATCTCGCTACCTCGGGAGTGGTGAGTCCGAAGAGGAACATATTGTCGTCGCCTACCGCGTCGTGTATCTCAACGTTTGCGCCGTCAAGAGTACCGAGTGTGAGCGCGCCGT
>CADBRK010000119.1 GCA_902797065.1 uncultured Ruminococcus sp. | reverse complement strand
GAAACACAGGTTAAGGCAGTAGATGACATTCCTGCACTCGGACATGATTATCAGGAGCCCGTATACGAATGGTCAGAAGACAATTCAACAGTAACAGCTACAATCGTATGCCTGAACAATGAGGCAGACAATATTGTAGTAACAGTTAAAACAACAAGCGAAGTTACGATCCCCGCAACATGTGAAGAAGACGGAACAACAACATATACAGCTGAGTTCAAGGATAAGAGATTTGCAACTCAGACAAAGGATGTTGTAAATGTTCCCGCACTCGGTCACAAGTATGGCGAGCCTACATACGTATGGTCAGAGGATAATTCAACAGTAACCGCAACAATGGTTTGTGAAAATGATCCCGAGCATATCGTTACAGAAACAACAGAGGCTACCAGCAAGGGTACAAAGCGTGCGACATGCGAAGAAGACGGTTTAACTATTTATACTGCTATTTTCGATAATGACGCATTTGAAACACAGATCAAGAAACTTGACGAATTCGCTGCAACAGGCCATGATTGGGATGAGCCTACATACAAATGGTCTAAGGATAATACTACACTTACTGCAACTGTAGAATGCAAAAATGATGCAAGACACATTGAAACAGTAACAGTTGATGTACAAAGTGAAGTTACAACTCCTGCAACCTGCGAGAAGAACGGCACAACAACATATACTGCTGTATTTGAAGAGAATGAGTTCGGTTTCGAAACACAGACAAAGACAGAAGATAATATTGATGCAATCGGACATAAGTACGGTACACCTACATATGCATGGGAAGCTGATAACTCTACAGTAACTGCAACAGCAATCTGCGAGAATGACAAGAGTCACGTATTCACAGAAACCGTTGAGGTTACAAGCGCTGTTACAACAGATCCTACATGTAATACAAACGGTGTAACAACTTATACAGCAACATTTACAAGCGATTTGTTTGAAACTCAGACAATGGAAGTTGAAGATGTAGCAGCAATCGGACATAACTATGTAAATCCGACTTACGAGTGGTCCGAAGACGGAAAGACATGTATAGGTACAGCTGTTTGTGAGAATCATCCCGAGCATATCCTTACTTCTGTTGCAGATATTACAAGTGAAATAAAGACAGAACCTACATGCAACACAAAGGGTATTATCACTTATACCGCTACATTCAAGCTCAGTCCGTTTACACAGCAGACTCTCGATGTTGAGAGCCTTCCCACAACAGGTCATAAGTACAAGGATCCGGTTTACATCTGGTCAGATGACGGAAAAGAGTGCATGGCTGTTATGGTTTGCGAATATGATGAATCACATGTTCGTGTTGAAGAGGCTACAATTACAAGCGAAGTAAAGACACCTGCTACAACGGATACAAAGGGTACAACAACTTATACAGCAACATTTAATGACCCTGCATTTGAGAGTCAGACAAAAGATGTAGAAGATATTCCTGTAACCGATAAGGAAGAAACAAGCGATCCTCAGAAGCCGGTAAGAATCGGAATCTACGGCGACGTTGACGGTGACGGTAGAGTTACAGCAAAAGACGGATTACTGCTCCAGAGATACACACTTAAGCTCGAAGAACTTAGTGACAGAGCACTTATCCTTGCTGATGTAACAGGCGACGGTAAAGCAACTGGATCCGATGTACTTGCAATCCTCCGTTACACTGTTAAGTCAAAGACAAGTGAACGTGTTGGAAAGGAATGCTATATCTGATCTTTTAATCAGAAAATTGGATTTATCGCAGATTTTGCTCATAGATCCGATTAAGTAAACAAGGGGCTTTCCAAATACCCCCAAAAAAGACCGGGCAGTTAAATAATAGCTGCTCGGTCAATTTTTTCAAATGCAAGAAATGAGACTGTCTCTAAATCAATCGATTAACAGCAGTCTCGTTTTTCATATTATGATACCGTCCAGATGATCCGCCTCATGCTGGATTATCTGCGCAGTGAGACCCGAAAAGGATCTTTTCTGCCTTTTAAAGCTAATGTCCTGAAATTCCACTTCTATCTCATTATAGCGGGTAGTTTTCCTTGTTCCGTCCAGTGACAAACATCCTTCTTCCGTTTCATAAGGCTGAGATTTTTTCGTGATAAGCGGATTTATCATTATCATATTCACAAAACCAACGTTGACTATTATCACACGCTTTCTGACACCGATCATATTCGCTGCCATACCGATACAGCGGTCTTTGTTGGCTTCGAGAGTATCTCTGAGGTCGTCAATAACCTGTGTGTCTGTTTTCGTTGCCGGCTGTGATTTCTGCGACAGAAAAAGCATATCTCGAACTATAGGTTTAATCATAATATCACTCCTTATAATTCATAAAAGCCGCACAAGAAATCTCGTGCGGCTTGATAATTATTCATTCATTGTGAATGTCCCGGACAGCAGAGTCGTCTGATCCTGATCTACAGTAAGCAGACCGCTTTCTGTGTGGCCTTTCATCTCGCTGCCGTCATCAAGAAGTATCTTGCAGTCGCAAGGCTGAACTGCCGTGATAAACGGGATATGACCGGCAAGTATCGCAAGGTCACCCTCAGAACCCCTGAGAGTAAGCATTACCGCCTCACCCTTGAACACATCCCCGTCGGGACTTGATATTACAAGCTTAAAGGTACTCATGACTTCGCCTTCCCTGCTTTCTCAAGCACCTCGTCGATAGTGCCTGCAAAGAGGAACGCAGATTCGGGAACATCGTCATGCCTGCCTTCGATTATCTCTTCAAATCCTCGGATAGTTTCGCTCAGCGGAACATAAACACCCTCAATACCCGTAAACTTCTCAGATACATGGAACGGCTGAGAAAGGAATCTCTGTATCTTTCTTGCTCGCTGAACGAGCAGCTTATCTTCGTCAGACAATTCGTCCATACCCATAATAGCGATAATATCCATAAGTTCCTTGTATCTCTGGAGAATTCTCTGAACTTCTTTTGCAACACGATAATGCTTTTTCCCGAGAATATCGGGGTTCAGTATGCGGCTTGTTGATTCAAGCGGATCAACAGCAGGATAAATACCCTGTGAAGCGATCTGTCTTGAAAGAACAGTGGTTGCGTCAAGATGCGCAAATGTCGTTGCAGGCGCAGGGTCGGTAAGGTCGTCGGCAGGTACATATACCGCCTGAACAGACGTTATTGAACCCTTCTTTGTAGACGTGATTCTCTCCTGCAAAGCGCCCATCTCGTTTGCAAGCGTCGGCTGATAACCAACTGCTGAAGGCATACGACCGAGAAGCGCTGAAACCTCGCTTCCTGCCTGTGTGAATCTGTATATGTTGTCGATGAACAGAAGTACATCCTGCCCTTCTTCGTCACGGAAATACTCTGCCATTGTAAGACCCGACAAAGCAACTCGCATTCTGGCTCCCGGCGGCTCGTTCATCTGGCCGTAAACAAGTGCGGTATTGCCGAGAACTCCCGACTCCTTCATCTCGTTATAGAGATCGTTGCCCTCTCTTGTACGCTCGCCTACGCCTGTAAATACGGAGATACCTCCGTGCTGCTTGGCAATATTGTTAATAAGCTCCATAATAAGAACTGTTTTACCGACGCCTGCACCGCCGAACAGTCCGATCTTACCGCCCTTTGAATACGGGCAGATCAGGTCAATGACCTTGATACCCGTTTCAAGTATTTCGGTAGATGTAGAAAGCTCGTCGTAGCTCGGAGCAGTTCTGTGAATATTCCATCTGTCACAGTTCTCGGGGTCTTTGCCGTTGTCAACGGTGTTGCCGAGTACGTTGAATATTCTTCCGAGTGTTTCTTTTCCGACAGGTACGCTGATAGCTTTTCCTGTATCTGTAACGGGCGTACCTCTTTTAAGTCCGTCGGTAGAGCTCATTGCGATACACCTTACGGTACTGTCGCCTATATGCTGCGCTACCTCTACGGTAAGCGTTCTCTCTCCGACGGGGATAGTAAGGGCATTATTGATCGAAGGCAGATGTCCCTCGTCAAAACGCACGTCAACAACAGGACCCATAACCTGCGCCACCGTGCCTTTGTTTGCTTTTGCCACTCTTCTCCCTCCTTTATTCTGCGTCGCTTCCTGCGACGATCTCTGTTATTTCCTGCGTGATAGCGCCCTGCCTTGCCCGATTGTATTCAAGCTGGAGAGTGTCTATCATAGTCTGTGCATTCTTTCCTGCGGAATCCATTGCCATACGTCTTGCCGCAACCTCCGAGGCATAGCTTTCTCTGATAAAGCCCATCAATCTGCCGTTGATATACTCCGGAACGGCAGTATTGAGGATCGTAAGCTCATCGGGTTCAAAGATCGTTCCCGCATTGCTTTTCTTCTCGGAAGCAGTAAGCGGAAGTATCCATTCTATTTTTGCTTCCTGAGTCATGACAGAAACATATTTTGTATATATAACGCCGAGTCTGTCAAATTTGCCCTCCGAAAACTCCTCGCAAAGTTTTTTTGAAAGCTGTGCGCCGTTTTCAAGTGTAAAATACTCCGCAGATGTATAGCCTTCACCGTATCGTTCGCATGCGCGCTTGCCTATAGGCAGAAATTCTGCGTCTTGGTATTTCCTTGCAAGCCTAAACACGTTTGCGTTGTATCCGCCTGCAAGACCTCTGTCACCCGCTATAATCACTATACGAGTTTTCCCGTTTCGGTATTCTCTCATATATGGGCTTTTCTTGCATTCGTTACAAGCGGTCAGAAGTGATATAATACTCTTAACGGCTTTTGCATACTGACGGCTCTTGTTCATGACATCTGTTGCGTGACGTATCTTTGAGGACGCAACAAGCCCCATTGCCTTTGTAAGATGAAGTGTAGAGTCTACGCTTCGTATTCTTGTGCGAAGTGCTTTTGTATCTGCTCCCACAAAATCACCTCTTCATTTCCGCAAGAGTTTCTTTAAGGCTTTCTATATCGCTGTCATCGAAGTAACCTTGTTCTATTCTGTCCAAGAACTCCTTGTTCTCATTTTTGAGCTTCTCGTAAAGCTTCTCCTCATATTCATGCACCTCGGGTACGGGCACATCGTTGAGATAGCCGTTTATAACTGCATAAACAATAGCAACCTGACAGCCGACGTGTACGGGCGAGTTTCTGTTTTGCTTAAGAACCTCGACTATTCTCTCACCGAGCGCGAGACGAGCTTTTGTGTCTGCGTCGAGATCGGAACCGAACTGTGCAAATGCCTGCAGCTCTCTGTACTGTGAATAGAGCAGCTTAAGCTCGCCGGCAACCTTCTTCATACCCTTCAGCTGTGCCGAACCGCCGACACGGCTTACCGAGATACCCGGGTTGATAGCAGGCATGATACCCGAATGGAACAATTCCGTTTCGAGGAAAATCTGACCGTCGGTTATGGATATAACATTTGTCGGTATATATGCCGATACGTCG
>CADBRK010000118.1 GCA_902797065.1 uncultured Ruminococcus sp. | reverse complement strand
CATATTATCATGCCATGTGCCGCTATAGATGTCGTCACCTTTAGTAAACCATAGTGATGCGTCACTCGTTGTGCAATGCCAAACGCCTTCAAGAGAAGCAACGCTGATGCTCGTTGGGGTAGGATCTTCGACTGCAAAATACCCTTCCGGGGTGAGCGCATTCTCATCTGCGCTGCTTACGGTTTCGGAATCCTCCGTCGCACTTGCTGCGGACGAATTTTTGATATCCGAAATAATGCTGCTGTCATCAGTCTTTTCAGATTCGTCTGAGCTTGTCTGGTTCGCTGAAACCGAAGCAGTGCTTACCGCCGAATCGGACTGAACTTCCGTTGCTGCCTTGTCTAAAGAGTTAGTGCCTGTTGTTCCGCAGCCTGTGAGCATTACGGCTGCTGCAAGTGCTGCGATGATTATTATGTTTCTTTTCATTTCAAATTCCTCCCAAAATTATTGTTCTTTGTATTTTCTAATCTTTCAAATCCGATGAAAGAATTGCGTAAATATAGTAATCGCACCATGTATTAACCATTTTTCCTTGACGAATAAGACCTTCCCTTATGTATCCGCATTTTTCCAGCATTTTCTGTGAGGCTGTATTCCGGACATCTACCTTAGTCCAAAGGCGTTTAAGTTCAGTCTTTTCGAAGCAGAATCTTGTCATTGCAGATAAAGCTTCCGTTCCGTAACCCTTTCTCTGATAATCATGAGCGATTCGCAATGCGACCGATGCCATACGATCATTCTCTATCAAATAAACCCATATATCACCGACCACTTTCCCTGATGCGGATTCTTCTATTCCGAGATGGAAGCTTTTTGTCGGTTTCTCTGTTTTCTCAAATAAAAGCTCGGGATTTTTTTCTGACTTGCTTGGTTTCTTTCCCCAATATGTATAGAGCGATTCATCCGACATCCATTCCCTCAAATCGGGAATATCGTTTTTACACATAGGGCGCAGCGTCAATCTATCAGTTTTGATGATTGGTTTGTTCGTTATATAATCAACCAGTGCCATAACATACCTCCTTTACACATTTCAAAACAATACCTGAATTTCTGACTTTGTTTTTAGATATTGCAAGTCATATACACATCGCAAAAATGCCTTATATGCTTTTCTATACTTTCCATGACCTCCTTATCTAATTGCGGCTGTCTGTCCGCTTTGGCGATCAACAAAACAACGGGTGCCGTCAGCTCTGTCGCAAGCAGCTCGGGATCGTCATTTTTGAACTTTCCGACTTTCATCATACCTTCTATGATCCTCATATACATTCGCTGTATGCCGTCCAACTGATGCCTTGTCGTGATCTCTGCAAGACGTTCGCTTCGGAATTGCTCCTGAACGAGAAATTTTCGTATCTTTCCGATCATCGGGTCGTGAATGGTAAATGAAATCTTCCCCATTGCCATCTGTATAAACTCTTCCTTGTTACCTGGTAGCTTTCCGAAATTTCGATCTGAGCCGAAGTATTCTTCATAACGTGTTTCCGCAGCGTCGATAATTGCGTTCAGAATATTCTCCTTGCCCTTATAATGCTTGTAAAGAGACGGCGCTTTAATTCCGACTCGTTCAGCGATCTGATCGACGCTCGTTCCATCGTAGCCGTTTTGTGCAAACAGCGTTAATGCTTCCTCAAGTATTCTTTCTTTAGTTGTCATAGTTACCTCACTACTTCATCGCTAATATTCGTTAGCCTTATTATAGCTAATATTTATTAGCTTGTCAAGTAATTTCGGAAAATTTTTTTTGGAGCTTCTATGTTATACGATCAATAACAATAAATAAAGTAAGTGTATAATTTTAGTGGGCATACAAGAAAAAATAAGAGCAAGAGAAAAATATCCCTTGCTCTTTGGGTCAAAACACGATAATATTAGTTTGGCAAAAAAATAGATAGTGGTGACCCAAAATGAGTATAGCACAAGAAAAGAAAATAGACAATAGCAAATTTGAAAACTTTGAAGATTTCGTTGCGGAGGTTTTTGAGAGGAAGCTTGCAGAGGGGCGTGAGATCATCAAAAAAACCTTGTCGGAACTTGATGTTCAGCTGATGGCAGTTCGTGACACGAAGCAATACCGAGATAAAGGACTTCGTTCGACCTCTATCAAGACAAAACTCGGAACGATCGAATATGAGCGGCACATATGCCGTGACAATCAGACAGGACATCATGTGTATCTGCTTGATGATGTAATCAACGCAAGCGATATTGGATTGATGGGGTCGGATATTACGGCGATCGCCAAAGATATGATCAAAGACAGTTCGTTTCGAGCTACTGCGAAAATGATAAGTGAAAGCACCGGGCTGAGCATCTCACATCAAGCGGTGTGGAATATCGTTCAGGAAGCAGGCAGGCGCGAGATCGAGCAGACAGAGGAGATATCGAAGCGTGTTAAGAAGGAAAGCTTACACGGCAGCGTGGACACAAAGCTGCTCTATCAGGAAGCTGACGGTGTGTGGCTGAAGCTTCAGGGCGAATGCCGCAAGAAGTACGGTTCGTCTAAAGAAATGAAGGTAGGTATCGCCTACGACGGAGTTCTTTATCAACGGCAAAAGGGCGGTAAGACACGCAGAACTCTCGATAACAAGGTCGCTTTTGCGAGCTTTGAGCCGTCCAAAGATTTCCGCAGGCATCACGAGGCGATAATTGCGTCTGTTTATAATACCGATGAGATCGAGCTTCGTGTAAAGAATGGCGACGGAGCGAACTGGATACAAAAGACAGACGATTGCGAATGCATCTGCGTTCTCGATGAATTTCATAGAAACAAGAAGCTGACAGAATGCGTGACAGACAAAGAGAAAGCTCAGACGCTGTGTGAACTGCTTCTTACCAAACGTATCGATGATCTTATGGACTGCCTTGAAGCGTACATCAACTCGTCCGAGAATGAACAAGAAAAAGCAAAGCTACTACAGCGAAAATCGGGAAGCGCTGCCGGGATACTACGACAGAGGGATCAAAATACCCGAAACAAGGCAACCGGGCGTCGTTCATCACGCAAGGCTCGGCAGTATGGAAAGCAATGTATTCACACTTATCGGCAATCGCATGAAGGGACGCAGAGCGTGCTGGAACATAAATGGGGCGAACAACCTTGCCGCACTGCTTTGCAAAGCTCACAGTACCGCAGAAGCCGATCTTGCTGCGTTAAAGAAATCTGCACTTAATGAATTGACCCACATTAAGCAAAGTGCAGGGAACACGCCTAAAGCCGAAGGCAGAGGCAGAGATTATCCTGTTAGAGGCACGATCTCTCCGAAACTACCGGAGATTGCAGAGATTGGAAAAATCAAATGGTTTTCCACATAGTTTTCCACATTGGCAAGGTTTAATTGCGTCGAAAATTTTCACATCAAGATTTTGCCCACTTTTGCTTGACACATACGACGGCTGGCGCCGCCCTTGACTTCAGGCTCCGTCAGTGTTATTATGCAAATAGGCGGCATCGGACAGAGCCGCTACCGCCGCTATAT
>CADBRK010000117.1 GCA_902797065.1 uncultured Ruminococcus sp. | reverse complement strand
CGAACATACCCGTAGGTATCATCTCTACCGAGTTTTCGCGCTGTTCGTCCGTAAGAGACGCAATTATATTATTGTCAGACCCGTCGAGACCGAAAAACGACGACGGGATCACATTCCGCTGCATTTCGTTGGAAGGCACAATATATTCCTGCGGTATATCGGACGATTCAAGTTCAAAAGTCTCGATGACCTCGTCGTACATTGCCCATTGGTTCTCGTCCCCGATCAAGACTATTTCAAGCTCTGCGGGGGTGAAATCAAAATTATTGATTGCAAACTTCGAGCATATAAGTTCATAGCTGCCGCCGGCTTCAGATTTTGTACTCAGAAGCTGTTCTATCTTTTGAAAATCCTCGTCGGAGATACGTCTGCGGAAATCCTCACAAGCGATAAACCCGTAAGCCGCAGACGGGTGATCGGGATCGGATTTGAATCCGAAGTTGACGATCTCCTTCCCCATTGAATCTGCAAGCATTTCTTTGGTTTTGCGGTCTTTCAGAATTACCTGAGTGTCCCAATCTCTCAGACCGGTTTTTTCATCATACAGCAGTTCACGGCAATTACGGAAAAAATAATCATACGACTCATAAACGAAGATTGCATTGTCGGTACTCTGCGTGACATGCGAAAGCTTTTCAAGCTCTTTGCGCTGAACGCTGTTTTTCTCACTGTAAATGAGTATCGCACAGTAAACAAACGACAATGTGACCCACACGGCGAGTAAAATAAGCGTTATGCGCAGAAATAGTTTTTTCCTCTGTCGTTTCAGTTTTTGTTCCATCTCAATCCTCGATCTTGTAGCCTCGTCTTATTGCGGTCTTGATCTGCTTGCCGTTTATTCCGAGGGCTTTGCGCAGGTTCCTCATATGCGTGTCGAGCACTCTTTCGTCGGTGCCGCTGTTGTAGCCCCACACAATATCCATAAGACGCTCACGGCTGATGATCGTGCCTTTGTTCTCAAGCAACACTTTAAGTATGGCGTACTCTTTTGCGGTAAGCTTTATTTCTTTTCCGCCGCAGATGACTATTCCGTTATTTGGATTCAGAGACAGATCTCCCGCGCTGAATATTTTGGAGCGCACAAGCCCTTTGGAGCGCCGTATAAGCGCATTTACCTTCTGATAGAGTACGGGCAGCGGAAATGGCTTAACAACATAATCGTCACATCCGATAGCATAGCCGTTGAGAACATCGCTTTCGTTCGCCCTTGCGGTAATAATTATTATCGGGACGTCGCTATCCTTGCGTATCTCTTTGCAGATCTCGAATCCGTCTACTTCGGGCAGCATTACGTCAAGCAGCAGTAGGTCATACTGATTCTCATATGCTTTTTCGAGTCCTGCTTCTCCGTCGGAGGCTATGTCTATAAAAAAGGTATCTTTTTCTTTTTTGGTAAAATAATTGTATATTAGTTCTTGTATATTCTTATCGTCCTCAACCATCAAAATTTTGTACATATATTTCACCCGATTATGTAAAAATTCGTCTAAAATTATTATAAAGCAAAACAAAAAATATTGCAATAGCTTCAGCTAATATATTTGCGGTTTTTGAACGAGTGAAAGAATTTTAAGTGACATACTCCCGCCGCCTACGCTTCACTCAAAGGTGGGGGGCTTCTCGTTCAGGTACAGCAACCAGTACAGTATCAGCGAGCTAACCCCGTATGTCCCACGACTCTTATTATAATTATTTTACCATGACACAGGGTTCAAAAAAACTGCTGCGCAGATACCCCTCTGCCGCTTTGCGACATCTCCCCTTCAAAATGCAATGCCCTTTAACCTCAAAAAAACATCAAGCTGCTTTGATCTGTTTTCTTTTTTTCGCCACTCGTTCCTTCCCTTTGTCAGCACAGTTTCAGCGTTAAGCTCTGCAAAATGCTTTTTGAAAAAGCTCTCCGAAAACAGCTGATAACGCGCCATCTTATCTTTATCAAGAACAGAGAAATACTTATCAAGAAAAGACTCGCTCATATGCATTTCGGAAATTATCATTTCAGTTTCATGGGTATTAAAAAGCGTAAAATTGCAGTCGATAAAACTCTCGTCAAATTCCGCGTGAGATTTGATATATGTCCGAAAGCTTGATTTATACGCGCTCGAAAGCCGCATAGCGTTAAGGTCTGCTTTAAACTGCTCTAAGAATGACAGCTTCGGCGCGCTGCCCTTCGGCAGCAGATCATCATAACCGATCGGTGAAATAACAGGATCTTTCTTGTTCGGTTTATCAGGTTTCCCACGTGTTTCAAGCTTATCCATAAGGTCATAGCATTGTTTTTTATAATCTTCGGAATAGTTCCCGACAGCAAGTTCTGTTTTAAACAGCGTTATATCCTCGGGAATAAGATCGCTGCTGTTGTTTTTCAGTATTTCAAGTATTTCCAACTTAAACTCCTTTACAAAACAGGCTTATGCAGACCGTTTACGAGATTCTTGATGTACATCAGCTTATCTCCGAACAAGTCGGTAATAACATAATCGCAGAACGGGCTGACCTGCTGCAAGTCCATAAATGTTATATCTCCGTTTGTTTTTACATAATCAATAATATGCTGCAAATAGCTTTTCTGCATATCATCAAGCGAGGTATCGTTCAGTAT
>CADBRK010000116.1 GCA_902797065.1 uncultured Ruminococcus sp. | reverse complement strand
GTGAGGCAGCGTCTGCCAGATCGCCTCGGTAATGAACGGCATGAACGGGTGCAGAACTCTGAGCGCCTTTTCGAGTACCCAAACAAGAACCTGTCTTGCATTCTGAGCCGACTCGCCCTCGCTCTGCAGACGTGCTTTCGCAAGTTCAATGTACCAGTCACAGTAGCAGTCCCAGATGAAATCATAAACCTTTGATACCGCAATGCCAAGCTCGAACTTGTCGAGGTTTTCGGCAACCTCTTTTGCCGTTTGATTAAGAACACTGATTATCCACTTGTCCTCTGTTTCGAGAGTATCGGGCAGCTTGTTCTCAACATTGTGATCGTCGATGTTCATGTGTACGAAACGGCTTGCGTTCCAAAGCTTGTTGGCGAAGTTGCGGCTTGCGGTCATCTTCTCCTCGGAGTAGCGCATATCGCTTCCGGGAGCGTTGCCTGTAATAAGAGTAAGCCTGAGTGCGTCCGCGCCGAACTGAGAGATAACTTCAAGCGGATCTATGCCGTTGCCGAGTGATTTACTCATCTTTCTGCCGAGCGAATCGCGGATAAGTCCGTGTATAAGTACGGTCTTGAACGGTACTTTGCCGACATGCTCCAGTCCGCTGAACATCATGCGCATTACCCAGAACGGGATTATATCATAGCCTGTAACGAGAACGCTTGTCGGGTAGAAGTATTCCATCTCGGGAGTATTATCCGGCCAGCCGAGTGTGCTGAACGGCCATAATGCCGACGAGAACCATGTATCGAGCGTGTCGGGATCCTGACGCATACTCTTTCCGCACTTGGGGCATACTGCGGAATTCTCCTTTGTAACGGTAAGCTCGCCGCAGTCGTCGCAGTAAAATGCGGGTATCTGATGACCCCACCAGAGCTGACGGGAAATACACCAGTCACGGATATTTTCGAGCCAGTGGAAATATGTCTTTTCAAAATGAGGCGGTACAAATTCTGTATCGTCGTTTTTAACGGCGTCGATAGCGGGACCTGCAAGCGGCTTCATCTTAACGAACCACTGCTTTGAAACTCTCGGCTCAACCGTCGTCGAACAACGGTAACATGTACCTACATTATGAGAGTAGTCCTCTATCTTAACAAGCGCACCCTCTGTTTGAAGGTCTTCTACGATAGCTTTTCTTGCTTCGTATCTGTCCATACCTGCATACTTCGGATAATCGTCGTTGATCTTTGCGTCGTCGGTCATTACGTTGATAACGGGGAGATTGTGTCTTAATCCTACCTCGAAATCGTTCGGGTCATGTGCGGGGGTGATCTTTACAACGCCCGTACCGAAATCGGGTTCAACATAATCGTCGGCAACAATCGGGATCTCTCTGTGAACGATAGGCAGTATAAGCGTCTTGCCTACCAGATCTTTATATCTCTCGTCGTTGGGGTTTACGGCAACTGCGGTATCGCCGAGCAGAGTTTCGGGTCTTGTTGTAGCAAGGTTAACATAGCCCGTACCGTCTTTGAGAGGGTACCTGAGATGCCAGAAATGCCCTGCCTGCTCCTCGTATTCAACCTCGGCGTCGGAAATAGATGTAAGACACTTAGGACACCAGTTGATGATACGCTCACCTCTGTAGATAAGACCCTTTTCGTAAAGGCGAACGAATACCTCTTTAACAGCCTTGTTGCAGCCCTCGTCCATTGTAAAGCGTTCACGCTCCCAGTCTGCAGAAGAACCGATCTTGCGGAGCTGCTTAACTATCCTTCCGCCGTACTCCTTTTTCCACGCCCACGCACGCTCAAGGAACTTCTCTCTGCCTATATCCTCTTTGGATATACCCTCCTTGCGCATTGCCTCAACGATCTTAGCCTCCGTTGCGATAGAAGCGTGATCCGTACCGGGAAGCCAGAGTGTGCAGTAACCCTGCATTCTCTTGAATCTTATAAGAATATCCTGCAGGGTATTGTCAAGCGCATGACCCATATGCAGCTGTCCGGTAATGTTCGGCGGCGGCATAACGATAGTATAGGGCTTTTTGTCTTTGTCTATTTCCGCATGAAAATAGCCGTTTTTCATCCAGAAATCATATATTCTGTTTTCAAATTGTGCAGGCTCATAAGCCTTGGCAAGTTCTTTTGCCATAATAAAAACCTCCGTATAAATTGATTTCCTAAACACTTTTACATTATATTATCTCATTGACAGCGAATTTTGTCAATAGAGTTTTTGTTAATTTGGGTTTACGTGCTGAAATCGTACTCATTTCCCAGTAAAAAAAGCTCAAAGCCGAGAATAGTCGGTCAGCCGACTGTCGGCTCTGAGCTGAAAACGATCTTAGTGATCGGAATTTTTCACGATAAGCACCTTTGTTATTCTTCTGTCTTCCATCTCCGTAACGGTAAGCGTAATACTGCCT
>CADBRK010000115.1 GCA_902797065.1 uncultured Ruminococcus sp. | reverse complement strand
CCGTTAGATATTCTATGGTTCCAATCTTCCAAGCATTTATTTGCCTGCTTTTCAAAGCCTGCCGAGCGCTGCTTATCATTTTGCGCATAGTTTTTGCTGTACGCCATGTTTTCTACATACTGAGAAAGCAGGTCTTTGCCCATCGGAACAAGACTTTCTATAAACATAAGCTTATTCGATGTCATCATAACATTTTTTATAATGCTGCTATGATTAGATGAAAGCTCCTGATCGTTAAGAGCAAATGTAACCACAACCTTGAAACGATTGGCATGATGAGCATTACTCATTTTATTTACATCTATTGAAAAATGAGAAGAGCTTGTTCCCATCATCACGAAACGCTTTTCGATAGGTGCAGGCATTTTAACCGCCGCCATCAGATCGGCCGATGTAATAAGGTCATGTGTTTTGGTCGCCTTTTCGATCTCCTCTTTTAGCTTGGCGATCTTATTCCCGTCGCCGTCACGGTTTGCAACGGTGTATTCCTTCAAACCTTTTCCGACAGGTCTTTCAAATAGCAAGCCTTGTTCACACAATCCAGAGGCAATGGCGCGTGCCTTGCCCTTACTCCAATCCGTACCACCGAACGCAAGGTCTACATTTTGCTCGTTTGGTCTGAGCAATTCTACATCATTTACTCTCTGAGACAGTGCTTCCAAAAGGAGAATAGTCTTGAACACACGCTCCTGATCGGGTGTAAGCGTTCCTTTTTTCAGCAAATTGAACGAGTCAAGAATAACCTGAACATCCTCATTGAGTCCCTTCTGACCTTTTCCGGTGAAGAAATCCCAAAGCATATCAATAGTTATAAGATTGGTATCATCAAGAGGACCGTACTTGCCGATAAACCACTTAAAAGCCTTCGCCTCCGTCACATCGTTGCTTATGATAAAATCGAACATACTGCGTGCGTTTGAATTAAACGCCACCGACATATGCTTTAACATAAGAGCGGCATACGGATGTATAGGAACAATAGACTTCAACTCGTCATCGTTGATGATCGTCTTATCGCCCATTCTTGCCGTTTTCTTTATGGTGGAAATTATCGTGCTGCGCACTCCCGCAAGGTCTTCATTAAGCGTGTCTTTATATTCATGCCACTGCGGAAGCAGCACCGGGTCTTTTGTCTCCTTCATAGCCTGCGCCATAAGACGGAACGCCATATTTTCCGGCATTTCAAGCTGGATCGTTGTATCACCGACAAAACGATTCAAGATCTTCTTTATTTCATCACGCTTAACATATTCAAACAGAGCTTGTGTCCTGTGCGTAACAATAAGGAAATAGAACGGGTGTGACTGACTGATCTCTGTAAGCGTCTGGAAGCCTGTCAGCGTATTGGAGTTGTTCTGAAAATATTCCGTAAACTCGTCCCAAACGAAAAGTATCGCCGAAATATCATTGTTATCGAGAATGCTCTTGATCCACTCGCACATTGCGGGAATATCCATGCGCAGGGCTGTAATGCCGTTATCCTCGGCAACCGTCATGATATTGCGCATCATCTTTGACACTTTATTCTCGTCCTCACAGTTTTTGAGAACTTCAATGACCTGATCGACATTTTGCCCGCCGAACAGCCACATATATTTTTCTTCTTGAATGAGGCTGTTAAAATATATCTTGTTGGCTTCCTTATCTTCGAGCCACTTCAAAGCGGCATCTCTTAGCGACGCTTCGCCTTTATTCTCTATGCCATGCTTTTTGAGGACAGCGGTTATGCTGTCCTGAATAGCGATAATAAGATCCTGATCGGAGCGAATGGAAGCGGAGCCTATTCTGTGAATGGTCACGAGCTTGCCGCTCTGCTTGTCCGTTATCAGCTTCTGGCACAAATCGCCCTTTATGCCAAAATCGTTGAAATACGCCCGTATCTCGTCGTCGCTTGCTTCAAGGATCGACTTTATCGTTAAAGCTGCGTGTGACTTACCGCTGCCGTATGCACCTTCGACCCACAGGGAACGAGAATCCTTTCCCGAAAGCATGGTGTGCGTTTTTTCGAGCAGTCTGATGAATGTATCGTGCGGATAAAAAGCGTTCCACTTTACCTTGCCGGAGTTGATAAGGTCGGCGGTAACGGCTGCATAATACTTCGGGTCGATGGCAAAATAATCGTTGTATGTAAGATGTTCACTCATTTTGTATCACCTCGGGAAATTCAGAAAAGGGAGAGGACGTCTTCCGATGTTTTATCGGGACGCAGGTTGATCGTATCAAGCCCCAATGTAAAGCTTGCATTGATGAACTCGCTGTAATTG
>CADBRK010000114.1 GCA_902797065.1 uncultured Ruminococcus sp. | reverse complement strand
CGAATGGAGAGCTTCTTTGCTACCTTGAAGAAGGAAAAGCTCTACCGGATTCCGACTTACAGAATGACTCGCGAAGAGGTCAAGCGCATCATTTTCAGATACATCTTTGGATATTACAACACCCTCAGAGTGAACAGCTTCAACCCCGGCGGGCTCCCACCGGTTGCCTATCGGCTTAGCAGCATCGACTCTATCAAAGCTGCTTGATCTCTTGCTGTTGGAATTTTGGGTATTTTTTGACTGCACGGGGATTGACAATTCCAAAAACAGCAAAAACACCCTTGCATAAATCTATTGATTCAATCCTGTGTATGGGAGCCGGTTCTTTGTCAAATGAAATGATAGATTTCTTTGGCTTTAGTGAGAAACTTGCAACAACATCTGCTTTAGTGCAGAAAAGAGCAAAAATCCTGCCTGAAGCCTTTGAAAGTCGGTTTGCCCTATTTACGAGTAAGTTTGCAGAAGCAAAAACATACCGTGGATTTCAATTGTTGGCTGTCGCTGGTTCAGATTTCCTTACCTAAGCAAATCCCGATGATTCTGAATCCTTCTTTCCGAGAATGGAAAATCAAAAGTCATATAATCTGCTGAAGCACCGGATAGTTGAGCGAAAGCCGTATTTGTATCAAATGTTATGTGTCCATTCTGATTCGGAGTTTAGAAGATCTTTTGCTTTACAAGCCTGTCCTTGCTGCCGATAGAATTGCTGTAAACGGAAAAGCTCGCAACCTTGATGGTGTAGTTCATGTAAACAGACATATCGCCGTAAGCGTAGGTAGCTGCCTGCGTCCAGCGCCAATCTATGTCAAATACAAACTTCGCTGTTACGTTGATATCGAGAATCTTTACCTTAACACCGAGATATACAGTGATAGTTGGGTCTATGAACAGGTAGAACTCTCTTCTGACAGAGCTGCCGGAGCTGTACTTGTTAAATATACCGAAGCTTGTAACATCAAACGGGATGAGATATTCATTTGCCGAATCGAGCATACCGCCCTCGTTAGGGTTGCCTCGGTAGTCGTTGTACATATAGTAGATGGTCTTGATCTGCCCGTTGAAATTAAAGCCCATGGAGATCGTGATACCAACGGGCATTGCAACGGAACATGAAGCACCCGTTTTTTAGCATAGAACAAAAGGTCTTCAAAGAAGAAACTATGCTCGATCTGACCATCTCGGTGTACATCTGATGCTGAGATACCGTGAGCCTAAAGCCGATGATCGGGGTGATGGAGAACTTGAAGTTGCCCTTTGTTAAATAGGAACTTTTTTGGGGCTCCGGTGACTTTTTTTGACTCGGAAGAAGATGATGCTCATGAATACGAAGATATAGGTGCATCAAACATATCTTCGTCTTCATTATAATTTTTATCTGCCTCTTCGAGCAGTTCCAACAAACTTAGATAATAGATGCTCATGTCATCGGGATCGTACGGAAGCTGTGAGCCGGAATCCGAGGATTTGTCGATGTCTTTATCGCTTGGTTTGTCGGAGTCGCTGTCCTTTTTTATCGTCCTTCTTTTTGGAGCTGTCGTAGCTCTTGTCGAGAATACCGAACTCCTTGCCCCACTGATAAGAAAGGCTTGTGTGCGTCTGGTACATATTCTGTCTTGTTTCCTCGAAAAGGTAGGACGGAGAGTATGTTTCCGAAACGCTGTTGAGTGGGGCTTTTCTATTGCGAGATCACCAATCGGGTTGCCCATGAGTGTGTTCTCAACATTGAACTGATATACATCGTCAAGAGCGGACGAGCCGAGCAGCGGGAACGCAAAGTCTTCCATGCTGAACGGAACCGCGAATATGATGCCCGTATCGATGGGCTTATACCAATTGCCCTGAGCGTCGCAGAACTGAACAACAAGCTTGTCGCAGTCGTAGGTATCCTTCTTTGGATTAAAGGTGAGCTTGGAAATAAGAATGCTGCCTCTTACGGTGTTAACTGTTGTATAATCCTCCGTGCCGTCACATTCAATCCTGACAGTACCTTGCTGATCCACTATAAAGAAGCGCAATCGTCCGCAAAAACAACTGCGCCTTGCATTTGAGTTTTCTTTAGCGTGGGCTAATGATGAGCTATATAATAAAGCTGTCCTCGACAGCTCGGTCAAGTTCCCACATATGAACGGAAGCGTCGCCGTCAATGCAGAGGCGGTTTTCACTTTCCGTCGGGAACAGCCGCGTAGAGAAAACTGCGTCTCCGTCGTTTACGAATATCTCTACGGAACTGCGATCGATAAAGATCCTCAGGTGGAATAGTCCTTTAGGCAGAGGGCGCGAGTGGCTCTCGCCATTCTGTATATTAAATCGTTTAACCATTTTAGAACGGTCTATAGTTATCTCTTTTTTGTTATCATCGTAGGTCAGTGTTAGTCCGCCGGAGTGATCTTCTTTTGCAAACATATGTATTCGCAGATCGCCGCCTCTGCAAATGATCTCTGCTTCACAAACGCGGGGGAGAAGGTCTGTCGATTCCGTGTTGAGCTTGTTTCCACGCAGCGCACGAAGCCTGTCAAGGGGCTGCTGTATCAGACGGTGGTCTCTCACTCGAAGCTCACGAGGCAGCGTCAGACAACCCGACCAGTTTTCTTCATCGGTGGGATACGATGCGTCGGGTAAACCCATCCACGCCACGAGCGTAGCTTTGTTTTTATCGTTCGGATTTGCCGCACACTCCGCAGCATAGGAATCAAAACCGAAGTCAAGTACATGAAATTTCGTGTTATCGGGATAAAATGTGAGCGTCTCCCAGTCCATATGACCGAGCAGGTAGCCATTGTGGTGTATATTACCGCCTCGTCCGGGCAGCGTGATATGCTGCGGACAGAAAATAAGCACATCGTAGCCGCTGATCCTCTCTATAGAAGGGCATTCCCACATATCTCCGAAATCCTCAAAACCGGGAACGTGAAGCTGTCCGGCAAAGTGCCAGCCCTCTTTGTAAGAGTCCGA
This sequence comes from uncultured Ruminococcus sp., assembly GCA_902797065.1. Lineage (GTDB taxonomy): Bacteria > Bacillota > Clostridia > Oscillospirales > Acutalibacteraceae > RUG592. The sequence continues at coordinate 1,250 of CADBRK010000114.1, read as the reverse complement.
GATGTAAATAATGCAGCAGCCTTTTTTATCCTTTGTCTGTGCACCGATTATGATATAATACTTACCGTTCTGTTCGTTGTAAATAATCTTCGGGTCACGCTGATGTTCGGTGTAATTGCCGTTCATTCCGAAGAGCGGAGGGTGCTTAATCGTCTTTCCGTTTTTGTCAAGCTCCACCATGCACGTATACGGCTTTCTTGTCCAGTCGTCATCGCGGTGATTTCCCGTGTAGAAGAGAAACAGATTTTCGTCCGTCGGCAGAGCCGAACCCGAGTATGCGCCCTTGTTGTCATAGACTGTGTCGGGGTGTATACATACGCCTGCGTTTTTCCAATGCACCAGATCGCATGATACTGTATGATACCAGTATTTCAGCCCGTGTACTGCGCCCCATGGGCACCACTGATAGAAAAGGTGCCAAAGCCCGTTGTGAAGTACAAAGCCGTTTGGGTCATTAAGCAACCCCGTTACGCTTTGAATGTGGTAATGCTGGCGGTAATCCGATCCTCTGATCTCATCATAAAGAGGGCGGATCTCCTGTTCGCTTGTCAATACGCGGTAGCGTTCTTCTTTTGTCCACGTTTTCACTGATAATTCCTCCTTTCGCTTTTGTGTTCAGGACTTTACACGAAAGCTGCGCTCGTCGGGGTCGGGATCGAGCCACTTTGTTTCCATGCGTTCGATGCGGATATAGAGGTCTCTGTCGATCGCAGAGACAACATCGTTTATCTGTCTCTCTGTTCCCTGTATTTCCATTGTCACGGAGCCGTTGTATTCGTTTCTCACCCAGCCCGTCGCACCGTAATAATTCGCTGCGTACTTCGCCTTATAGCGAAAGCCCACGCACTGGACTCTGCCGAAAAAGCGTATACGTTTTCGCATTGTACGTTCATGAAGCTGCATTACGATCACCTCGAATAGATAAACGACAAAACCGACAGTCCGTCTGCCGGTTTTGTCTGCGTTATGTTTTTTTACTTTGACAGATCAAGATTCCTGATGACCTTTCTTAAGCCGAGAACGCTGCCCGGATTGACGCTCAGCTCGTCAAGTCCCATTCTCATGAAGGTCTCGGTCAACGATGTATCGGCTCCAAGCTCACCGCAGATACCAACCCAGCAGTTGTGCTTGTGGCCTGCCTTGACGGTCTGCTCTATCATTCGCAGCACTGCGGGGTGGTGTGAATCATAAAATGGATCAAGCTTCGGGTTCTGACGGTCTATCGCAAGTGTATATTGTGTAAGATCATT
>CADBRK010000113.1 GCA_902797065.1 uncultured Ruminococcus sp. | reverse complement strand
GGACGACGGTCTTTCGACCACCTCGCCCGCCGCAATAAGCTCGGCTACGTGCTTATCGAGTACGTTTATTCTTCCCATTGTCACACCTCTGCTTTCGTTCTAAATTTTTATTTTTGTCTTTTCTCTTATCAGATCTATAAATTCTTCATAGCTGCCCTGCGAAAAACGATCTTTAAATAATCTTAGAACAGAATTTTTATCCGTATCAAGGTATATTTTATTACCGTCCTCACGCAGCGCCGTTATTTCATCATAGGTATTTCTCACGGTAACATTACCGTTTGTCGTTATTATTCCACTGTCCGTAAAATCTATGGTGCGAGTCCAGTTTTCTCCGCCCATAATCTCGGCAAACTTCTTGTACTGCGCTATATACATCGGTTTATATCTCAACGCACGGTAAATACAAAAAACGCCGAGTGCTGTAAAATACAATCCGTTTGACTTGTAATCCCGACCGAAGATCAGAACATATACACCGATAGCGAAATTCACAGCAGACATAATCAGCCAGAATATCTGAAATTTTCCGCTTTTATTCTTTTTGTGAGTCTCTCTGCACCATTCGAGGTACAATTCCTTGGTCACCGTAAATTCGTTCCTTATCATGATTCGCACAGCCTTTTCAGTTCATACAGCTTGTTGAGCGCTTCTATCGGTGTAAGCGTATTCACATCAATATCACGCACAAAATCGCTTACTACGCTGTTCTGCGGTTCGATAAGCGACATCTGAGCAGGCTCGTCCTCAATAACTTCCTTTTTCTTCTTTTTGGGACGTTCCGTCTTTTTGCCGTTTTCAAGGTCTTTCAATACAGCTTTAGCCCTTGTGATAACTGATTCCGGCAGTCCGGCAAGCTTTGCGACCTCTATACCGTAGCTGTCGTCCGCCCCGCCGGATACTATACGTCTTAAAAAAGTAATATCGTCTCCGCGCTTCTTAACGGCGATATTGTAATTCTTCACACCGTCAAGCAGTTCTTCAAGGACGGTCAGTTCATGGTAATGCGTTGCAAAAAGAGTCCTTGCGCCGAGAGTTTTTTTATTTGCGACATACTCCAGCACCGCTCTTGCTATACTCATACCGTCAAAGGTAGATGTTCCTCTGCCGATCTCGTCAAGGATAAGCAAACTCTGTGAAGTTGCGTTTTTGAGTATCTGCGCCACCTCGTTCATCTCGACCATAAATGTTGACTGTCCGCTCGCAAGATCGTCGCTTGCTCCGACTCTTGTAAAAATTGCGTCGGTAACGGAAATAACTGCGCTGCCTGCAGGAACAAACGAACCCATCTGCGCCATAAGAACGATAAGCGCCGTCTGTCGCATATATGTAGATTTACCCGCCATATTCGGGCCTGTTATGATAGCTACTCTGTTGTCGCCGCTGTCGAGCCTTACATCGTTGGGCACAAACGGCTTATCGCTGCTGAGAAGCATCTCGACAACGGGGTGACGGCCGTCTTTGATGATTATCTCGCCGTTCATGTTGACTTCGGGACGGCAGTATCTCATATCCGCAGCGACTGCGGCAAACGAGATCAGCACGTCAAGCTGGGCGATCGCTTTTGCTGTTGTCTGTATTCTTTCGAGATTTTCCGCTACCTTATCACGGATCTGTACAAACAGCTGATATTCGAGAGTCACGGCTCTGTCCTTTGCGCCGAGTATCGTGCCCTCCTGTTCTTTCAGCTCCGGGGTTATGTATCTCTCGCAGTTTGTAAGCGTCTGCTTGCGTATAAATGTATCGGGTACAAGATTTTTATAAGAATTTGTTACTTCAATAAAATATCCGAAAACCTTGTTGTACCCTATTTTAAGCTTTGGTATACCTGTCTTTTCTTTAAGATCGCTTTCAAGATTAGTGAGAAAAGACGTTGAATTATTCATTATGGAATTCAGATAATCTATCTCATCGCTGAAGCCTTCTTTTATCATGCCGCCCTCTCTCACGGAAAACGGCGGAGATTCCACGATAGAGTCATTTATCAATCCGGCTATATCTTCAAGAAGATCAATATCATCATGTATGCGTTTAAGCAGTGTCGAATTAACGCCCGAAATGCTCTGCCTGATCTCGGGCAGTCTGCTGAACGCAGAGTAAAGCCCTCTCAGGTCTCTTGCATTTGCTGAACCGTACACTATCTTCGTCATCAGACGTTCAATATCGGGTACACCCTGCAGTAAAGACGCAGTTTCCCCTCTTAGTACAGCGTCGTTTACAAGCTCCTCAACTGCGTTCTGCCGTCTGATAATAGCGGCGCAGCTTAAAAGCGGCTGCTCGATATATCGTCTGATGAGGCGTTTTCCCATTGAAGTTTTTGTGCGGTCAAGAACCCACAAAAGCGTACCTTTTTTCTCTTTGGAACGCATGGTTTCTATAAGCTCAAGATTCCTTTTTGTGTTAAAATCCACTCGCATAAATCTGTCCTCACCGTACAGTTCGGGCAAAGATATGCGTTCGAGTCCCGTCATCTGGGTTTGCTTTAAATATCTGAGCAGTGCGCCGATCGAACGTGCGATGCCTGTCTTTCCGTCAAGCCCTATGCTGTCAAGATCGGGTTTCCTGTAATGATCGAGCAGTATTTTTACGGCATTCTCCGTATCGAAATATTCGTCCTCAAGCATCTCGACAGACGCTTTAAGTCTGTCCTTGATAAACGGAATTATGGGCTTTAGTTTATCCACCTCTCCGCCTATGAGGAATTCGCTCGGATCAAACCTCGACAATTCACCAAGAAGCGGCGCTCCCGATTTTGCATACTCGGCTTCTGCCGCACACAGTTCACCTGTGGAAATATCGCAGAATGATATAAAATGCTTCTTGCCCGATGTATATATCGAACAGATATAGTTATTCTTCGATTCATCGAGCATACTGTCCTCCATGACAGTACCCTGTGTTATCACACGAATGATGTCACGTTTTACAAGTCCTTTTGCCGCTGCAGGGTCTTCTGTCTGTTCGCAGATAGCGACTTTGTATCCCTTTGACACAAGCTTTGCGATATACTGCTCGCAGCTGTGGAACGGTACTCCGCACATAGGCGCACGTTCCTCCTGTCCGCAGTCTCTGCCGGTAAGCGTAAGATCAAGCTCTTTAGACGCAGTTATAGCGTCATCGAAGAACATCTCGTAGAAATCTCCGAGTCTGAAAAACAAGATGGAGTCCTTGTTTTTTTCTTTGATCTCAAAATACTGCTTCATCATAGGTGATAATTCTGCCATACTTCCACCTCCTCTTTATTCTGTAATAAGATCAATGACAGCCGCTGCAGCTTGAACAGCTTCCCGAACAGCCGCTCGGCACATAGTCCGTTATTTCGGGATTTTCGCCGTCTGCACTGTTCTGTATTATAGCCATTACTCTTTGCAGCTTGCACTGAAACTCCTGCTTTGCGCTGCTGTACGCAGCCATTTTTTCGTTCTGCATGATCTCTGCATACGACTTGCGCAGCTTTGCATTAAGCTCACGGAGTTTTGCCATATCACGGTTTTCGTTCGTGGCTTCATCGTCTATTTCTATCCTTATCGTATTGTATGAATCAATGAGCTTCTGCAGCTCTGCATCGCTTTCACTTGTCTGTTCTGCAAGGCGCATCTTAATATACGATTCATCATTTTGAATCTCTTTGCCCAGCTGTCTTGCAAGTTCTATTATATCCATAATTGTTATCCTTTCAATTTGTATCTTCGGAGAGTTCTCCTCGGAGGATCCAGTTCCTCGCCTCGGTTATTTTTACATATACAAACTCTCCGATCAGCCGCTTGTCGCCTGCAAACTCAACGATAATATTGCCGCTTGTTCTGCCTGCAAGTATACCCTCTTTATCCGTTTCGTACTCAACCAGCACACGGTACACCCTGCCTACCATTTCGGCGCATCTTTTTGCGGCGATCTCCTCCTGTACTTTAAGCAGTTCGGAGAACCACGCAGACTTCTCCTTCGCGGTGAAAGGGTCGTCCATTTTTGCAGCAGGAGTACCCTCTCTCGGAGAATAAATAAACGTAAACAGAGAAGTAAATCCAACTTCCCTGACCAATGAGATCGTATCGAGAAACTCCTCGTATGTCTCGCCGGGGAATCCGACGATAACATCTGATGTAAGGCTGAGATCGGGGATCTTCGACTTCGCATAGTTTATTATATCGAGATACTTTTCTCTGTTGTAGCTTCTGTTCATTGCTTTAAGCACACGGTCGTTACCCGACTGGAACGGCAGATGAAGATGAGTTGAAATATGTCTGCTCCCGGCAATAACGTCGATAAGCTCTTTAGAACAGTCCTTCGGGTGAGACGTCATAAACCTGATGAGATAATCGCCGTCTATCTTATCTATCTCACGCAGGAGATCGGCAAAGGTCGCATTCCCGTCAAGGTTCTTTCCGTATGAATTTACATTCTGTCCGAGCAGGGTGATTTCTTTATAGCCCGCTTCGATCATCTCACGCGCTTCCGATACGACATCTTCAAACTTTCTGCTTCGCTCGCGACCTCTTGTGTAAGGTACGATGCAGTACGTACAGAAATTATTGCAGCCGTACATTATCGGCAGCCAGCCCTTGAATGTGCCGTCACGTTTTGTGGGTATACCCTCGTAGACTGTTCTGTCGTCTACTCCGGTTTCATAAACACGTTTGCCGTCCGTTATCGTCTTATAGAAAAGCTCCGGGAACTTATGCAGCGAATGAGTACCGAATACAAGATTCACAAATGGAAAGCTTTTGTAGAGTCTGTCGGTCACGTGCTTCTGCTCCATCATACAGCCGCAAAGCCCGATTATAACAGACGGGTGCTTTCTCTTGACGTTTTTCAGCGCACCGACATTGCCGAAAACTCTGTCCTCGGCATGCTCTCTCACGGCGCATGTATTAAAAAGAATAAAATCAGCTTCTTCGGTATCCTCGGTGAATTCAAAGCCCATCCCGGCAAGCATGCCCTTTATCTTCTCGCTGTCTGCGACGTTCTGCTGACAGCCGTAGGTTCTTATGCAGGCTTTCGGAATATCACCTATTGCTCTTATTGCCATAACCTCGCCCGAAAGACCTATATAATTATCGTTATCGGTAAATTCTCTGTAGTTTATATTGACAGCCACTCGACACACTCCCACACAATAGTTTAATTACAAATAAAACCATCTTATATAATACCACAATAATTGCCATTCATCAAGAGTTTGTTGATATTTTAACAATCCGGTAAAAATCAAACCAACGAAAAATCATCCCGTTTTATAACAAACGTCGATGTCCCCCGCCTCTTTAGGCGGCGGGTTCCATACGTCCGTCGGTGGTGGGTTTAAATCCCCCACCGACG
>CADBRK010000112.1 GCA_902797065.1 uncultured Ruminococcus sp. | reverse complement strand
TACTTGTCACGGAGTCCTTCGAGTATGGTTATAGACTCCTCCTGCGACGGTTCGCCGACCATGACGGGCTGGAAACGTCTTTCAAGCGCTGCATCCTTTTCTATGTGTTTTCTGTACTCGTTGAGCGTGGTTGCGCCGATTATCTGGAAATCACCTCTTGCAAGGCTCGGTTTCAGAATATTAGCGGCGTCCGTGCTGCCCTCCGATGACCCTGCGCCGACGATCGTGTGAAGTTCGTCGATGAACAGTATAATATCCTTTGAGTTCTTCACCTCGTCTATCGCGTTCTTTATGCGCTCCTCGAAGTCGCCCCTGTATTTTGTTCCTGCGATCATGCCGGTGAGGTCAAGAGAGAAGATCCTCTTGTCTTTGAGCAGCTCGGGAACTTCTCCGTCGGCTATTTTAAGCGCAAGCCCTTCTGCTACAGCGGTCTTGCCAACGCCCGGTTCGCCGATAAGGCACGGGTTGTTCTTTGTGCGTCTGGAGAGTATCTGAATAACTCTCTCTATTTCCTTTTCTCTGCCGATAACAGGGTCTATGCCGCCCTCTTTTGCAAGCGCGGTAAGGTCTCTGCCGAACTGCTCGAGAGTCTTTGCCGAACCCTTTTTGCCCGACGACTTGGATGTAAACTTGCCGTCGGAATTTGCAAAGCCGTCGGTTCTTCCCATATCTGTACCGATCGTCTCGGCGAGCTTTTTTGTAAGAGTATCTGCGTTTACGCCAAGCTCTTTGAGCATACCAGCGGCAAAGCTTTCGTCGTCGTCAAGAATAGCCAGCAGCAGATGTTCCGTGCCTATATAGCTGTTGCGCAGTCTTGCCCTGAGCAAATTCGCCTTCTGAACAACATTCTTTGCCCTCGGGGTGAAATCCCCTACCGTAAGCTTGACTTTTTTGCTGCCCTTGCCGAACTTCTCACAGAGAAGATCATACACCTTGTCGAACTCTACTCCTTCTTCGGACAGCGCCGTGTAAGCAACTCCGCTGCCCTCTTTGAGCAGACCCAGCAGGATATGCTCCGAGCCTATCCATGTGCAGCACATCTCCTCGGCTGTTTCTATGCCGTAATTCATAGCAATATTTGCTTTTTCCGTAAATCCCTGAAATTTATACATACATAAACCCTCCTTGCGGCGAGTCGCCGCTCACATTTCGGCAGGCACACGCCTGCACGTATTACGCGTACTTGGTTTTTTATTTCCTTGCTTCAAAGCTCGCGTCAAAATTATAGTAAGACGCATGCTTTGTTTTTTGATTTGCAATAAAGTTTGTGTGCGAATTGCCTGTCGGGGCTTCCCGACCTCACATTTCGCGTACCCGGTATTGAATTATCTAACTACAAAACTCGCGTCAAAATTATTGTAAAATTCGTTTTTACCCTTCCGTCAGCCTTCGGCTGCCACCTTCCCTTCCAGGGACGGCTTTCTTTGTCTCACCTGAAAGGGGAGATGTCACGCAGTGACAGAGGGGTATCTGCGAAGCAGCTTTTTGCTCTTACGCCAGCCTTACTATGTCCATTTTCATGGGTATAGTTTAAATAGACATTTTCAATTTTCCATTAACCCGCTCTTTCCGAACTAAAAAACAATTCCTCATTCCTAATTCCTCATTCCGAATTAATAAAATTGCTTCCCGTCAAAGATTCTCCCTGATAAGGCTTGCCCTTTTCTCGTCACGCTCGGACGGTTCAAGTGCTTTGCCCTCACGGCTCATAAGAGTTGCGGGCTGTATCTCAACAAGAAGTCTGTTTATCGTTTCGAGAGATACATTTTTCACAAGACCTGCTGTTACGCCCATGCGTATGTCCGAAAGACATTTAAGCGCCTCGTCGCAGGTTATGAGCCTTGCATATCTGAGAATACCTTCGCTGCGGTATATCTTATCCTGAACGGCTGTCTGGGCGCATATCGCCTGACGCGCTTTCAGTTCTCTGTCGATAAGCTGGCGTGTGATGTTTTTTAGATTATCTATCGCCGTTTTCTCGCTGATGCCGAGCGAGATCTGATTCGACAGCTGATACATTCCCGCAACGGGGTCTGTGCCTTCGCCGTATGCGCCTCTGATCGTGAGTCCGAGTTTCGTAAGGTTCTCGGCGATCTTGCGCATGGCTTTTGTTGCCCTGAGTGCGGGCAGGTGCAGCATTACCGACGCTCTCATACCCGTACCGAGGTTAGTCGGGCACTGTGTGAGGTAGCCGAGACGCTCCGAGAACGCAAATTTTAGTCTTTCGTCCAGCAGAGTGTCTATCCTGCTCGCAAGCTCATACGCCTTGTCAAGGTCAAAACCCTCTGTCATCACCTGAAGCCTGATATGATCCTCCTCGTTTATCATGATAGATACGCTCTCGTCGTCAAGCAGAAGAAGCGTTTTATCATCGCCGCCCGATATAAACTCGGGGCTTACAAGGTGTCTTTCCACAAGAGAAACTTTACTGCCCATATCTATATTATCCATATTTATGCAGGAAAATCTTGTCGCAATAACTGAATTGTTATTAAGAACTGCGTCTTTTACCTTTTCGGTTATCTCTTTTTTGATATTGGCGGACGCTCTGATCGGGAACGGATACTCCTCTAAGTTCCTTGCAAAACGCACTCTTGTGCTGATAACGACTTCGCCGTCTTTGCCGTTTTTCTCATACCACTTTGTATCCATTATATGTTGCCTCCCTGTTCTGCTTTGAGCGCATTTATTCTGTCACGAAGCTGAGCTGCTTTTTCAAACTCCTGGGCTTTTACAGCCGCCTGCAGCTCTGCGCCGAGTGACTCTATCTCTGATTTCGGAGACGGCTTTACCTCGGTTTCGGCGCTGTTCTCTCCGCTTGCAAGCTGAGGCTTTTTAAGCCTTTTGCCCGTGTGATATGTGTTGCCGTGGATACGCTTTATAGACGGGAGAAGTCTGTCATAGAACACATCGTAGCACCTTGCGCAGCCGACTCTTCCGCCCTTTGTGATCTGCGACAGTGTTATCCCGCAGTTGGGGCAGCGCTTTTCGGACGCAAGCGCAAACGACGGTTCTCCCATAAATCCGCTCATAAACGAGCCTATATCGAACATATGGTCAAACACATTTCCGTAGCCCTGCTTTGCGGCGCATTCCGGACAGAGGTGTTTTTCCGTAAGCTCTCCGTTTATGATATTTTTAATATGTGTGGTTGCCTGATTCTTCTGACATGCTTGACATAACATAACAATACACTCCTTTTCCTTTATTCTATATTCAGCAGCAGGCTTTTTAAGATACCTGCCCTTACTCCGTCCCTGTATTCCTGCGGAATACTCTGATAGGGTCTGTCGGTCACAGCGGCTGTCAGCAGCTTTGCAGTCTGCATGTTGATTATGCTGCGGTTAAGCAGCTCGCCGATAAGTCCCTGAGCCGATTTTGCGTCTATGTTTTCTCCTATCGAACTTATTATATGCAGTATTGCCGAACGCTTATCCATGCTCACCCGCGTTATCCTGATATATCCGCCGCCGCCTCGTCTGCTCTCCACTATATACCCCTGTTCGGGCGTGAATCGAGATGTGATGACGTAGTTTATCTGCGAGGGTACACAGCCTATCGTTTCGGCAAGCTCGTTGCGGCGTATCTCCGCGCCGCCTTCGTTTTCGTCCAGCATATCCATGATATACCGCGCAACAAGATCACTTATACGCATGTCGTTCATCCCTTTGCTGTGTATTCATCAAGGTTGTTTGTCTTTGACTTTCTTTGACCTTGTGATCTTATTATACAGCATTGGTCAGAAAAAGTCAAGGTCAGGAAAAGTCAATATTTTCGATTATTTTAATTTAGCTCGCGTATTCTCTTTGAATTGCTTGTTTTCACACTATTTCGCATTATTTTAAGGTTTCAAAATTATTATGCAAGTCAAATTTTAGTATAAGATTTCTAAAAAATTATATCTATTTAACAAAATGCTGTTGTAATTTATTTTAAAATGTTGTATAATAAACCTACTGTATGCTACAATTCAGCAGTAAACCATAAAATATGGAGGAAATCGTATGAACTACACTCTTACTGCGGCTCAGGCCGAAGAACTGATCAAGGCTAAGCTGTCGCACAATATGGGCGTATCTGTCAAGGACGCCACCGACGAGCATTTCTACAAGGCAACTGCGCTTGTTGTCCGTGAACTCATGAGCGAAGGCTACAAGGAATTTATGACAAAAACGGTTGAACAGAAGAAAAAGACCGTTTATTATCTCTGCATGGAATTCCTGCTCGGACGTTCGCTGAAAAACAACATCTACAACCTTAATCTTGAAAACACCATGTCTGCCGCGCTGAAAAACCTCGGCACAGACATTGAAAAAATATACGATCAGGAGCCGGATGCAGGTCTGGGCAATGGCGGACTCGGACGTCTTGCCGCATGCTTCCTGGACGGACTTGCTTCTCAGGCATATTCTTCTATGGGTTACTCTCTCTGCTACGAGATGGGTATATTCAGGCAGAAGCTTGTTGACGGCTGGCAGACAGAGCTGCCCGACAACTGGCTCCCCGGCGGCAGCGTATGGCTGCAGTCTCACCCCGACAAGGCAGTCGAGGTTATGTTCAACGGCAATGTAGAAGAAACCTGGGGCGAAGGCAAATGTACCATTAAGGTAGTCAATGCCACTAAGGTAGTCGCTGTACCGTATGATATGTATGTTTCGGGCAACGACGGCAAGGGTATCAGCCGTTTAAGACTCTGGTCTGCAAAGGCAGAGAACATCGACATGAACCTCTTTAACGAAGGCCAGTACATGCGCGCCATGGAGCAAAAGGCTATGGCGGAGTCTATAACTCAGATCCTCTATCCTGGCGACAACCACGCAGAGGGCAAGAGTCTCAGACTCAACCAGCAGTATTTCCTTGTATCGGCAACTATCCAGGATATTCTCAGACGTCACTTCCTCAACAACAGAACTCTCGACAACCTGCCCGAGTACATAACGATACACCTCAACGATACTCACCCCGTACTTGCCGTACCCGAGCTTATGAGAATAATCATGGACGATTACGGCTACGGATGGGACGAAGCGTGGGACATCGTTTCAAAGACTATCGCTTACACCAACCACACCGTAATGCGCGAGGCTCTCGAATGCTGGGGCGAGGATATGTTCAAGGCTAAGCTGCCGAGAATCTATCAGATCGTATTCGAGTTGAACAGACGCTACTGCGAATCTCTCCACGCTCTGGGTATCGACGGCTATCAGGTAGGCAGAATGGCTATCCTCAACGACGGCGTTGTAAAGATGGCTAACCTTGCTGTTATGGCAAGCTACAAAGTAAACGGCGTATCGGCTCTTCACAGCCAGATACTTAAAGATACGGTATTCCATGATTATTATCTTGTAACACCCGACAAGTTCACGAACGTAACAAACGGTATCGCGCACAGACGCTGGCTCAATCAGTCCAACCCCGAGCTTGACAAGCTCATCACCGAGCTTATCGGCAGCGGCTTCCGCAGTGACGCGTCGGAGCTTACAAAGCTTATGCAGTACAAAGACGACAGCGCAGTTCTTGAAAGACTCGCCAAGATCAAGCTTGACAACAAGATCGCCATGGCGAAGTACATTCAGGAGAACAACGGCATCATCATCGACCCGAATTCTATCTTCGACGTACAGGTAAAGCGTCTGCATGAGTATAAGAGACAGCTGCTCAACGCTCTGCATATACTCTCGCTCTGGCAGTATCTCAGAGACAACCCGAACGCAGAGTTTACACCTAAGACATTCATATTCGGCGCAAAGGCAGCTCCGGGCTACTACTTCGCAAAGCAGATCATACAGTTCATCGTAAACATGGCAAAGAAGATCAACGAAGACCCGAGAGTAAGCGACAAGCTTAAAGTTGTATATCTTGAAGATTACAGAGTAACCGTTGCCGAAAAGCTCATGCCCGCCTCCGAGATAAGCGAGCAGATCTCTCTTGCAGGAACGGAAGCTTCGGGTACCGGCAACATGAAGTTCATGATAAACGGCGCGCTCACACTCGGTACTCT
>CADBRK010000111.1 GCA_902797065.1 uncultured Ruminococcus sp. | reverse complement strand
TCTGAGGACGACGGCAAGAAGGATTCTGAGGACGACGGCAAGAAGGATTCAAACGATACACCTGACACAGGCGACAAGCCGCTTAAGCCTTTCTACGGTGATATTAACCTCGACGGTAAGGTAACAGCTAAGGACGCTCTCCTTGCTCAGAGATATTCTATCAACCTTGAGAAACTTAACGATCAGCAGAAGCTCAACGGTAATGTTGACGGTAAGGGCGATGTAACAAATGCCGATGCTATGTACATTCTCCGTTACACAGTTAAGCTTCTCACTAAGTTCCCTGTTGAGACACAGGCAGCTTGATTAAAAAGCTAATTACGGTTAAGCAATATTTGCATGCTATCGCTTGACTACATATTACGGACAGTCGAAAGGCTGTCCGTTTTGTTGTTACAAAAAGTTCAAATTGTATTTCTAAGTGATTAAAGATTTACCGTTACAATATTCAAACGGAGGGGATAAATGTGGAGAATCTGATAATAAAAAAGAAGGATACCCTTTTTGAAAGACTTAAAACCGAAACACGCCCTATAGTTATCTACGGCATGGGCAACGGTGCTGATAAAATATTGGATATATGTGAAAGAAAAGGGATCACAATTTCGGATATATTTGCAAGCGATGAGTTTGTCAGAGGGCACAGCTTCAGGGGATACAAGGTAAAAACATATTCTCAGATACACTCTATGTATCCCGACGCCGTCATTTTGCTGGCTTTCGCTGTGTTCAAAGACGATCTTATGCAGAAAATAGAGAATATATCGCAAGAGCATACTTTACTTGTGCCCGATGTGCCGCTGTTCGGAAAAGGGCTGTTCGATCATGATTTTGTAATGGCGAATCTGGATAATATCAAACGTGCTTATGATATGTTTGCAGACGATAAGTCACGAAGTGTGTTTCTTGAGGTGATAAACTTTCGGCTCGGGGGCGATCCTGCCGTCCTAAGACGCTGCGAGACCGAACGCGACGAGGTATTCGGTAATGTAATAAAACCCGATAATACAGAGGATTATCTTGACCTCGGCGCATACGACGGCGATACGATAAAGGAGCTTTTGCAGTATACGAATGGGATGTATTCCACCATCACTGCTTTTGAACCGGACAAAAAGAATATGAAGAAGCTTGAAAAAGCTTTCGGTTCATACGATCGCTGTACTCTATATCCTTATGCGTCGTGGGATAAAGACTGCCTGATGAATTTCAGCGGTACGGGCGGCAGAATGTCGTGCTTTGATGAAAGCGGCAGCGTTATAGAAGCAAAAGCCGTGGATAGTCTGGACAGATGTTTTTCGTATGTCAAGATGGATGTTGAGGGCGCGGAGTACGAAACATTAACGGGAATGAAGCGTACCATAGCGCAAAGCAAGCCGAAGTTAGCCGTATCTGCGTATCATCGTGTCGGAGATATTTTTACTCTGCCGCTCTATATTAAGGAATTAAACCCGGATTATAAGATATTTATCAGACACCATAAATATCTGCCCTCATGGGAAACAAATATTTATGCGGTCTGAATTACGTTCTGTAATCTTCAAGCGCTCTCGAAAGCTGCTTTGCGCCGGTTACTCTGATGCCGTCGGCAAGCATTGTACGGTCTGCCGGGGGAAGATCACTGACACGCACTTCCGTTATGATGAAGGGCTTCAGTGCGTTTTCTTCAAAGCAGGCGATCCTGCCGTTATACTCTCTCAGGATATACGTTCTCCCGGCGGTGAGCGTGGGTATGTCTGTACTGGCGGAAACTACGGTGTAATTGACTGCGGAGCATAAAGCCAAAACCGAAAGTGTTATTATAATCAGCTTTTTCATTGATTGATCTCTCCTTTATGCTATTATCAGCGAAAAGTGTGATTTTATGCATTAATATTGATTATGTTATTTTGCACAATATGGTTACAAAATTTTGTCAAATTTGAGAGATTAGCATATTTATTTTTTTGATAATTGATGGTATAATAAAAAAGATAGAAAAAATTTAAAGTTAGTCTAACATCGCTAAGAGTTTTTTTCAGGAGGCATAGAGATGAGAAAAACCGATATTTCAGATTATACGGATATTTCGGAAGCTCCCGTTGTTGAGCGTCCGAATATTGTCGGCTCTGCCGTAAAGGGCTTCTTTGTGAGCATATGGCGAGTGATCTATACGCTGATCTCCATACTTATAGTTGCGGGGATCATTATAGGCGTTTCGATGGTGATCTATGTTGCAAGTATTGCCCGCGAACCTACAGGTATAGATCTGCACAGCGCAAAGCTCAACGAAACGAGCTATATTTATGTTTATGATAAAGCCGGCAATCCCGAGCAGTATATGCGTCTGTATACATCGGAAAACCGTGTTATGGTTGATTTTGATGATATTCCCCAGTATATGAAGGACGCGCTTGTTGCGATAGAGGATAAGCGTTTTTATGAACATCACGGCGTTGACTGGTACCGTACCGCAGGCGCTATTCTTACGCTTTCGACAGGCGGTTCTCAGTT
>CADBRK010000110.1 GCA_902797065.1 uncultured Ruminococcus sp. | reverse complement strand
CGCTCAGTGACACCTCCCTCAACTAGAGATGCAATAAAAGCCCGCATAAAATGCGGAAAATCGCTTCGCTCTTTTATTCTATTTATACTTTTTAACCTATTCTATAAAAATAGGAGCGAAGCGACTCCGATATTTTTAAGTTTTAAGTTTTAATTCTTCAGTTTTCAGTAAATCACAACTGAAAAACCTTAAATTGATGACTTTGACCCTGAGGGAGAGTCAAAAAGATAGGACGGAAAAGCCGTTTTTAGCGTTCTCGTTGATTTTTTGCACAGTCTCAATTCCTGATTAATATAGCTGCATCATCGGACTTTCTCCAGAGAGTATTGTTATTCCCGTCAGAACTTACATACATCTATCCACTCCGAGAAGCCGGAATATTTCTCCAACTCCGGGATCGAAAGCTCTATTGCGCTGCTGCTTCCGCATGCCGGGAAAACCGATTCAAACCTTTGAAGCGACTTATCGAGATAAACCGAAACGCCGTCATTGATCCCGAACGGACATACACCGCCCACATCATGACCTACCAATTCGGAGACTTCCTCCGGTTTCAGCATTTTTGCTTTAGTGTGGAATTGGCTCTTGAATTTCGGGTTATCGATCTTTACGTCTCCCGCCGCAACTATCAGAATCGCTTTGCCGTTTACCATAAATGACAACGTTTTTGCAATCCGGGAGGGCTGACACCCCAGCGCACTTGCCGCAAGCTCTACGGTTGCGCTCGATACATCAAATTCACGTATCCTGTCGGATATTCCGTACCGGTCAAAATATTCTTTTACTTTTTCAATAGCCATAGTAATAACCTCCGTTTAAATAAGTACCTTGTTTGTATAATCTTTTCCGCAGATCGTAACGCTTGGTGTAAAGAGCGTGTACATATCGCTGACCTTGCATTCAAGCTCAAACATCTTTTTCCCGTCTTCCGACAAAATGCTAATATCTCGCGCGGGCGACACAATAACCGGCAGATAAGCATTCTTGTTCATAGTGCGAAGAATATCCGTACCTCGCTTATTCATCGCAAGAACTCTGATATACTGCGGGTCAAGGTTCGCCGATTCTTTCGTAATGCCTGAATATGCGCACATAAGAATACGGCTGATCCTCGCAAAGGTGTACCTTTTGCACTTGATGCGGTCGGTTATCTCATCAAGTGAATTACACTCTCTTACAGCCCTGTAAAGCCTGTTTTCAAGCCCCTCTGATACATAGGGTATATTACTCCATTCAATCGGAGAAAGCCGTCTGAGAGCCTGTAAAAAACCTCTTTCGTTATGCTTTATGCTTGCGGGACATTCTCCCGCACGTATAGACTCATCAAGTATATCGGCAGACTGCTTCGGTACAAATCGGTGATAATCATCTTTATTCGTTAATATACACTCTCTTGCAAAAGACGCCGAAGAATACTTTCCGGAAGTTTCCGCTGAGTCGTGACACGTACCTATACGCTGTACGGCGATCGGCTCTATCCGGCTTTTGAGCAGCCCGATAGTCCGCAGATATTCAACCGCAAGTGTATTGTTCGGTTTAGTCAGTATCTCGTCATACCGATCTCCGAAAATTTCTGTTACTGCGGTGTGCAGCGCCCTCGGGTGACTGTAGCCCGAAGCTGATAATTCTTTAATGCGATCATTAACACCGACAGAAGAAACAGCCCCTGCAGTATTTCTTAGCACCTCAACATCGGCGCACTCCGCCCCGAAGTAAAGCTTATCTATACAATTACACATATCGAGCGTCTTTACTGCGCCGTAACCAAAACGTTCCGCACTCGCCAGCGAATAAATGCACGGCAGCTCTATTATCATATCCATACCGCTTGAAACAGCCGCCTTGGCACGTGTGAATTTGTCAGCTATGGCAAACTCTCCGCGCTGTACAACATTGCCGCTCATTATCCCTATAAAATAATCTGCGCCTTGCTTTTTTGCGTATTCCGCAAGGTATTGATGTCCGTTATGATATGGATTGAACTCGCATACTGTTGCTGAAATATTCATTTGAAATTCCTTTCGCATTTATCAAAACAAAAGCATGAATGACATTTTTGTTTTTACCAAAAAATGCACTTCATTTTCCAAAAACATATTGAAATTTTTTTCTCTTTGTACTATTATATAATATGAATGATTATGTTTCAAGTAAATATTAAAGGAGATGTAGTTTTGAAAGTTTTAGTTATCAATGCAGGAAGTTCATCGCTGAAATATCAGCTTATAGATATGGACAACGAGCAGGTCATCGCAAAAGGTAATTGCGAAAGAATAGGTATCGACGGTATCTTCGGATACAAGACCGCAGACGGTACGGCTATCGAGAAAAACGTAGATATGCCCGATCACCGTGCAGCATTTATGCAGGTTAAAGACGCGCTCACAGACAGCGAAAAGGGCGTTATCAAAGACCTTGCAGAGGTATCGGCTATAGGTCACAGAATAGTGCAGGGCGGCGCATTGTTCAGTGAGTCGTGTATCGTAACGGAAGATGTAATCAAGGGTATCGAGAGTCTTATCCCCCTTGCACCGCTCCACAATAAGGGTCACGTTCAGGCTATCAGGGCATGTATCGAGGTATTCGGTGAGGCTGTACCCGAGGTAGTAGTATTCGATACAGCATTCCACTCAACAATGCCCGAGAAAGCATTCATCTATCCTATCCCCTATGAATACTACGAGAAGTATCAGGTAAGACGTTACGGCTTCCACGGTACATCGCACAGATATGTAAGCGCAAAGTGCGCCGAAATGATGGGCAAAGACATTAAAGATCTTAAGCTTATCACATGCCATATCGGTAACGGTTCCTCCATTACGGCTATCGACGGCGGCAAGGTTATA
The DNA here is from genome assembly GCA_902797065.1 of uncultured Ruminococcus sp. Taxonomy (GTDB): domain Bacteria; phylum Bacillota; class Clostridia; order Oscillospirales; family Acutalibacteraceae; genus RUG592. The sequence continues at coordinate 1,552 of CADBRK010000110.1, read as the reverse complement.
GATACAAGTATGGGTCTTACTCCGCTTGACGGCTTCATGATGGGTTCGCGTACAGGTACTCTCGATCCTTCGGTTGTTACATTTATCGAAGAAAAAGAGCATCTCACACCTGCCGAGATGGACACTATCCTGAATAAGAAATCGGGCTTGCTCGGTGTATCCGGCGTTTCAACAGACGACAGAGATGTCACAAAGGCTGCCGAAGAAGGCAATAAGCGCGCTCAGCTGGCACACGAAATACTCAGATATGAAATTGCCAAGTTTATCGGCAGTTACTACGTAGCGCTCGGCGGCTGCGACGGCATGGTATTCACCGCAGGTCTCGGCGAAAATCAGTCTCATCACCGTGAGGCTATCTGTGATTATCTCAGCTGCCTCGGCGTTAAGCTTGACAAAGAAAAGAACGAAGAGATGGTAAGAGGCAAGTGCGGTAAGATCTCCGCCGAAGATTCCTCTATCGAAGTGTTCGTTATCCCGACAAACGAAGAGCTTGTTATCGCAAGAGATACTAAGGCTTTGGTTGAAGGCAGATAATCATCATAGCATAGACAAACTATTCTCCGCTGTACATCAGAAGTACGGCGGAGCTTCTTTTTGTAACAAAAAAGAACACGGTACAAGAACCGATCCTGTACCGTAAACTTTTAGATTATTTTGTATGTCTGTTACTGCATTGAAAACCTTTGCGGGCTGTCATTTGCCGTTACATTGCCATAAAACCTGTTGCAGCCTCAAGAATTGCAAGAGCATCATAGAGATTCACTTCACCGTCTCTGTTGTAGTCTGCATTGATAAGAGAAACGCTGTCTACATTTGCGCCGAACGCAAGGTAACGCTGGATATAAAGTGCATCTGTTGCCGTGATCCTGCCGTCCTTATTAACATCGCCGGGCATGAATGCTGTGGGAGTCTCTGTTTCTTCTTCCTTTACATCCTCTGTATCGGATTCTGCATCTTCATCGGCGATAATATCTTCCTCGGAATCCTCTGTTGACGCTGCATCTGTTTCGTCGGCAATCTCCTCTTCGGAATCTGTATCCTCATAATATTCTGTTTCTTCTGAACTGCTTACGGGCTCTTCCTCAACTTCGCTGTAAGCTTCCTCGTCTATTGCAAACTCGTCCTCGTCTTCGTCTTCTTCGTCAGCAGATGCAGCTTCATCTGTGATTTCTTCGTCGGTATCGTCCTCGTCAGCAACAGCAGTTACATTATCGTCAGTCTGTACGCCGCCGTCTGTATATGTATAATCGGGTGTAGCGTAACCGAGAATGTCACCGTAGCTTAACGGATAACTTACATTGTAAACAGCCTCACAATAGTTTCCCTCTATGGAGTAAACATTGGTATCATCCGAGCCTGTTACAAGACCAACATGATAAATATCACCGTATGACGAATAGAAGATCAGATCGCCTGCCTTCGGAGCATAGCTTCCGCTGTACTGGAATCTGCCCTGAGAAATAAACCAATCGGCACCTGCCGAGCAAAGTGCAAACTTCGGGAATGTAGATGTGTCCACTCCTGCCTGATCTGCACACCAGGATACAAACAT
>CADBRK010000109.1 GCA_902797065.1 uncultured Ruminococcus sp. | reverse complement strand
GTTACGCTTGCAATTACAAACTTTTTCAAACTGCTTGTGATAGACAAACTCATACTTGGCAACACACAGATCACGGCGTCGGTTGCGCTGGTTGTGTGTTCAACGCTTGTAATGACAGTGCTTTGCGCAAAGGTGATCGGCTGTACACTGCCTATGCTCGCAAAGAAGATCGGCTTTGACCCTGCGGTTATGGCGAGTCCGTTTATCACCACGATCGTAGACGCAGTATCGCTGGTAGTGTATTTCAGAATAGCAACGGTTTGTCTGCATTTAGGGTAACAAAAATTATTAATCATAGAGTATACAAAATCTCCCCGGCTTTTTTCGGGGAGATCGTTTTTTTAATTCAGCTTAAAGACATAATAATTATTCACAATGTCGTATGGCGTATCGAGTTCCATAAGGACTTTCTTCGCTTTATTTGTGATGATAAGCGTCTTATAAAGCTCTATCTGCTGAATATTCGTTGTGTAGAACGTTGTCTCGGAATTGATGTCGCGTATGACAAAGATAGATTTCTGATTGGCGTCAATAACATCGGGTATACCGATATGAATATTTCCGTACGTCATCATCTTGGAATCGACATCTTCAACCTCACTTGCAACAACCTGCGGTTCGACTCTCAGACCATACAAAGTGATAAGACCTGCGTTATATGTTGCGGTGTAATCAACATAAATCTGGTAATCTTTGTATTCTTCATCGTCGAATGTCTCGCACAGTTCGAGAAGATCATAATCGAAGTATGCAAGCGACTTGTTTTCTTCGGAGAAATTGCCGCTGAAAAGATAATAGGTATAGCTGCCGAAATTATATAAATACAGCAAAGCAAAAAATCCGCACAAGACATATCTCTTATAATCCCACAGTTTTGCGAACAGATAACCAAGCAGAAGCGCAAAAGAAAAATATGCGGCATTGTAACGATAAATTGCAACTTGTTCAAGAAAATACACAGGGTAGATCATGGCTATCATATAGAAAACCATGAGGATCTCGAATGAAAAGCCCTTGCGCTTGATAATGCTGAATATTCCAAAGCCAAGCATCGCAAGGAAACCTGCTATCAGCAATATCTGCGACACGCTGATCTTATGCTCGAAGAAATGAAGAATATTCTGATAAAATACGCCGTATTTATCGTCAGCCATAAAGTCATACTGGTCATAACTTGTAAGCGTATAGAGAGCCTTCGGGAGCAGATCAAATCTGAAGCCCTGCCACGTAATCTCGGCTGCACGTCCTGCAGAAGCATTAGTGAAGCTTACGGGACCGATATTGAATGACGGTATTACGCCTACAACGACGAACAGGAAGAGAAGTATCGGTACAGATACAACAAATCCGCTGAAGAACATTGCGCCTATCTGCTTTATTGTTATCTTTTTCATTATCAAAGAATAAATAACGGCAAAAATAACGAACACAGGGAGCATCATAACGGCAAGGATGTAAGAATACATCGTTATACCGAACGTAATTCCGCTCGCTACCGCATAGCGCATTTTTTGCGTTTTTATCAGCTTGACATAGAAATACAAGAACATTACAAGCATAGGAAGCATGGCGTTACAGTCGAAAGCCCATCTCTCGGACATCAAAAACAGCGGCATAATATCAATTACGGCGGCCGTAATGAGCGAACATTTCAGACCGAACATCTCATACGCTGCCTTCGTGCCGAAGATCAGGAGTATAGCACCGAAGAATACCGATACTACACGCAGGCTGAACACACTGTATCCTAATATCTTTGAAACGAGTACGGCGAGATATACATACAAGCTGCTCTGACCGGAACCCGCATTGTTGAAGTATATCGGCATTGATACGCCGTAACGGTCGGTACCGAAATATGTCAGCGCCCATGTGTTGTATCCCATCGAAACTTCGTCGATATGAAGTCCTTTCGGCAGAACCGTTATCTGAATAAGTCTTGTCAAAAGAAATATTATTCCGATTATCGTAAAATAAAGATACAGCCACTTGTGTTCTTTTACACTGCCGAGAAAGCTTTTCCATACGGTTTTTACACGCTGAGAAAATGCCGGTTTTTCTTCTTTAGTTTCTGTTTTTGTTTTTTCCATCATATCACCTCAGTAGTCCACACGATTCTATTATATTATTATATCACAATACAATGCGGTTTGTCTATATCTTTTCTCGTTTATACAGTGATGGTGTATAAGAAAAATTGACCTAAAAAACGAGAGTGTATTTCCGGAACACCATTTAATCGGTGCATCTCTTGTTTATTAAGCCTTTTATTTCTTCAACAGTATAAACTCCGTCTTTTTTACTATGCAGAACAAGGTGACAGTTAGGACAAACAGGAATAAGATCGTTTATCGGGTCAACTACATAATTGTCCTTTATTTCATACAGAGGTTTTCTATGATGCACCTCTATTCTTCCTGCAAATTCTTCTCCGTATGTTACGCCGAAATCGAAGCCGCAGATCTGACATGATGTACCGTAATATGCAATACATCTGCTGCGAGCCTTGATATTTCTTTCATACTTATTCGTAAGAATATCCTTCATAGCGCCTTCGATAAGTATTTCTTCCGGCAGTTCGGCTGACGATACGGTTTGCAGATCAAACTGCGGAAACGGTTTTATCATACGGCTGTGATCCAAAAGCCACGCATTAAGCTCGGTTTCAAAATACGAGATCTCAAAATTATATATCCGGTCAAGAACGTCTTGAATTTGTGAAATAGTGTTTATCTCATCGGAAACACTCCATGTGCGAAGAAGTATTTTGTCCTCGGTATTATCCGATATACTCATTGCTTTAAGAAGTGCGTCATAAGTTTTATTCATACGCTTTACGATCCAGGATTTATCGGCAGCAACCGAAATACTTATACTATCATTTGAGTTTAGTATTTCATAGCAGATAATATATCCCGAAACGGTTTCATTTTTAGGAAAGATACAGCCAAGAGCGGAACTTGTAAACCGTATAATCCGCAAACCGGAACATAAGGACTCTTTAAAATGAATATCCTGATTCGCGGATTGTTTTTGCTTGCACCAGTCGATTATCATTTTCCCCGATAATCTCGCTTTTGTATTAAGCGGTTCTGTCATCAGTCGTCACCGTCCTCAAATGCTACTACTGTTCCGTACGGATTATTCAGTGATAACTCATTGCTATGCCCGGTAATTACCCACAGATTGCGGTAGGTCAAAGGTTTGGGAATTCTGCTTTCTCCGTATCCGTCGGTAAAATATATAAGCAGGCTGTCTCTGAAATATCTCTCAGCGTTTACATATTCGATAACGGGAGTAAAACAGGTTGCGCCCCGTCCGGCAACATTCTGCTTTACATCACCCGGTTTTTTCACCGTATATACCCGTTGTATTTCGCTGTCGCATTCGATAACGGTAATAACAAAACGTCTTTTGGACAGGATAGCAAAGAGTTCGTTAAAGATCATCGCTATTTCTCTGCTCGTAACAGACGCCGAGGTGTCTATGGCAACAACAATTTTCAGAACCTTGTCGCTCATTTCACCCGAAATATCAAACCTGGACGGCTGCCGGCGGTTGAGTCTTGTTCGTGTTTTGAGCTTACCTGAATTTATAGTTCCGATATATTTTTTCAGAATCTTTTTCCACGATATTTTAGGCGGTTCGTTTATCAGCCTGACCTGTTCAATAAAATGTGCAGGCATCAGACCTTTTATTTCATCGTCCATCATTTCGGCAGACGCGTTAATAAATTCTCTTATGACAGCAGTTATATCGTCTGCATCGTCGCCTGCTTCCCAATTATGATCTTCGGGAGTTCCGCAGCTTTTTGATGTTATTATTTCATCGCCTTCGGAAGACTCATTATCGCCCCGGGCGCTGTCATTCTGCTGATTATTATCATTACTGCGATTTTCTCTATTCTTGATAAGCTCAAAATAATAGTAATAGCTTTCAAGCGGACGGACATTTCGCAAACCGAACATTTTTGCAAACGTTCCGGAATATACAGCACCTTCAAGCGCCGACATAAACAATCTGTTTTCTGCCTCTATCTCATATACAAGCCTGTCGTTTACGGAAGCGTCGGCAGCAAGGTTGAATTTTTCAAAAACCTCGGGATCATTTGTCGGATTTGACTTCACCATTTCGGCAGGGTGATTAAGAATTATATGCTCGATTTCGTGACAGACAACAAACAGTATCTCTTTGAGTTTAAATCTGCAAAGCAAAAGCGGGTTGCTTTCAAAAACAGGCGGATATGTGTTCAGCTTGATACCCGCAATACCTCTGCTGTAAAAATTTACGCTGAATGACAAATTCATAAGGAAATAGCCATAATAAGTATCGCGCTCCGATATCAGGAACAGCTTTATAAGCTCCATCAGTCCATAAAAATCCCTTTCGATCTCGTCAAGAATCGTCTGATCGTTCTGACCGTTTTCAACGGCTTTTATATTGTCTTTGATTCTGTAAAGACATTCGTTTATATTCTGATTAGTCATCAGCTTCCCTCAATCAGCTTTCTCGTCTCGTCGGACAGATCAAGCATATCTATCAAATCTCTTTCAAAAACATCGAACAGGAGTTCAATAAGGATGTTGCCGTCATCTGATACCGCATTTGACAGTTTCTGCGCAAACAAAAGCCTTGATGATGAATCGAGTATATTAACAAGCTTCGATAGCTGTTTTTTGTGCAGTTCAAATCCGGCTTTGTCCAGCGCCATAAATTCTATATTCTCTTTCAGATAATCAAGCATAAGATCGCATGTCTGTACTTTTTTAGCGGCCGACATTGCTGTAAGCCGGTCTGAAAGCTTAGTCAGGTTTTCATCATCGGCAAACAATTCTTCCGGCATAATCGCTCTTGTTTGAGAAACACGGCTTGCAAGAAACATTGTTGCAACAGATGAACCGAGCTTTGCAGCGATAAGATTTTTCATATCTCTTTCTACTATCTTGGGATCGTTTTCTTTATCGCTGAAAAAATCTCTGAGCATTGGTTCGGACTTCAGAAGTGTATCGACCATATCCCAACCACGCGGCGAGGGCGTCGGCTTTTCATCGTCCTGCAATTCCTTGTCATTGTTAGACAAACACTTAGGGTTATCTTTAATGAAGCTCAGAATATCGGGAGATATACCCGCAGTTTTTCCGTACACCAGCCATTCTTTTGTGTTGTCGGAGACCTTGATTTTCAGGAACCTGTCGAGCTGCGCAGGATCCATTTCGTTTGTGGCGTAAAGGCTGTTCTGAGTGCTGGGGTTCATAGCTCCGACAAACAATACCCACCACGGGAACTTATAACCGTTGACGCTGCGTGTCAGCAGGATATTCATAAGCTCTTTATATACAGAGTTTTCCGTTCGGTTTATCTCATCAATAAATATGATAACCGGTTTTATTGCGCCCGATCTGAGCATAGTAATTTTTTTTGAGACAGAAATATCTTCAAGAGCATATTTATTTTCATCACCAGAAAGTTCCGAAGCAGCCGGTATGCAGCCTGTTTCGAGAAAAATGCGCTTTTGTTCATTCTGTATGCGCTCTACCGCATAATATGGCAGAAAGCGGAATTTCACACTGCCGTCCTCGTCCTTGTATTGGTAAGGAAGGCCGGTGATCTCCCCCTCTTTGAGAGTACCGCCTTCGATAGTTATGCATACTCCTCCGAGATCGTCTGCGATGGATTTTATCATCTGCGACTTACCGATACCGTGTTTTCCCGAAATAAGCGGTGTGATGGCTAAGTCTTTTTTCTCGCTTGCGATATTTGCGAGAAGCGCCCTTTTTACAAGCCTTTTGGCTTCGTTTATTGTTATCAAGTTGTTTCCTCCGTTTATCCGAAATATTGCTGCATCAATGATTTTTTGAGAATCTCTGCTTTTTCAAGCGTTTCCTTTACGGCTGATTTTGATTTGTTGGTTTGTGAGACAAAGGCGGCGAATTGGGTTTGGAGTTCAAGTGGTGGGAACATTATTTCAAAGCTCCTAATATCTTTTGCGGAAATATGAGGAACTAAAGAACCAGTAATATTTGTATGCTTATCGAACCCACCATTTATAAAGCAATGATATAAATACTTCTGATTTATATCTATTGCTCTAATTCTTGCTGTCCGCTGAATAAGTAATGCTGGAAGATGTTCATCATCTACAAGAGCAATTTTAAATCCCTCTGTAATCCACGGTCTATCGAGAGCCATTACGATATCTCCATCAGCAAGCAAATACTCTTCATACCCCTCAGTAGTTGCCCAATGAACGCAACTGTCCCATTCAATTCTTTGTGGCATAATAATTAGCCCACCGCATATGTTAACACCAGACTCTACATAATGTTCACTTTTAAACGGATATCCCGAAAGTAAGTCAATATGTTTTTCTGTTTTTTCTTTCTTCCAGTTTAAAGGATTCGTTACCGGATCCCCAAACATCTCTATAAATCGGGCTTTGACAAGCAGGTCAAGCTTCTCAAGTTGAGCGTTGCAAAGGTCAATTACATGTGTGACTTTGTCGAGAGTAGCAGAGATTTGTTTTTGAGTTTTAACATTGGGAATAACGATATCAGCTTCTTTTAACCATTTAAAATGTCTGTTATAACCTGTATTTGGAATATCAACATTACACAGAGCATAATATAAATATTTATAATCCGCTGTTTTGTCCTTTGCTTTTAGCAGCTTTACTCCGTCTGCTCCTAAAAAACAAGGCTTATCAATGTATTTCAAAACTCTTGTATGATCCCCGAAAATAATTGCAGGTATATCTTTAAAAAGACCTGTTTCATCATTTCTATATCCGGAAATATATTCTTTTCCTTGATCTATTATCGGATATTTACCGCTTTCAAGGTATTCATTGGTTGGTATTTTTTTACCAAGTTTTGTTACATCTTCAAACACATCTAGAAACTTAGCCAATTATTCTCTCCCCCTTCTAAACGCAATGCCCTTCAACAGAAAAAAACATACCTTTCAGGAGAAACTCAATTTGCCCCGAAAGGTTCCGTAAGGCTGACGGACGGGTCAGATGTTTCAGAAATCATTAAGTACTCACTGCTCGTTTATTTGGTCGGTTTTCAGATTTCCTTTTTCGGCGTTGGGTCTGATGAGGTTTTCGTAAGCATATTCCCACAGTTTTTCCGAGCCTTCGCAGGTCTTTTCGTTGCGCTTGAGCACCTGACTCAGATGTACGCCGTGTTCACGCCACGCTCTGCCGCCCGTCAGATCGTTGAGCATAAGCGGCTGGAGATAATCCATCACACGGGCGAATTTTGCTTCGGCTGTCTCGCTCTGCTCAAACTCCTCCCACAAGGTGCGCAGGAAGTTTCCGTCCTCCCCGGGAAGCATCCCGAAAATTCTGTCGGCGGCTTTCTCCTCACGCTCACGCTGAGTTTTCTGCCCTTCGCTGTCGTAAGCGTAGGTGTCGCCTGCGTCTATCTCGACAATATCGTGGATCAGCAGCATTGTCACGGTTTTAAGAACGTCTATTTCATCGTTCGAGTACCCTGCAAGCATAATACACATCAAAGCGGCGTGCCATGCATGCTCTGCGTCTGTCTCCTTGCGTGCGCAGTCCGTGATATACGTCTGTCTGGTGATGAGCTTCTCTTTATCTATTTCCCTGAAAAAGTCAAACAGTTTGTCGAGTCTTTCGCTATCCATATTATTTACCCTCCGCTTTTTTTGAAATCGCTTCAAGATTCTTGACTATAAGCTTCTGCATAGTTCTGTTTAACATAATCTCGCCCGTATCGCCCAAAGACAGCCCGAGCTGTGCGCCCATTCTCGTCGGTGAAGCAACGCCGCCCGAAATGCTTACAAGCATTATCGACGCAAGATAAGCTATAACCATACTGTTATCTATTCTGTTCATCTTCTCGCCGTCTATCGGCGCATTGAGTTTTTCAACAAACGACGGCAGAGTAATTTCATCGTCGGAATACACGGAGCTTTCAATCAAATTTTCATCTACGGAAAACGGAGATTTCGTAAGAACTGTCGAGGACAAAACATATGCCGTGTAACCGAAGCACTTGGATAAACGCTGTTTGTGTACCGTATCGGAACTGTCGAGTTTTTTATCGGTAAACGGGTCTATGCCCTCGGAAAGCTTCCTGAAAATATATTCGGCACGTCTGAGAACCTCGGGTTCTCGTTTAACATCGGGGGAAAACCGTATCCTGTAATCTCCCCTGCTGATATTGTCACTTTCGGAGATCCTTCCGAACACACCTATTACATACTCCAGACACCGCCCGAGCCTCTGATCTTTAAGTATGCTGTCTGCGGTAACGGGAGTTTTGTCTATCGGGTCAACGCCTGCGTACAGCTCTTTAAGATAACCGCAGGCATGTTCGGTCAATGCTTTTTCGTCCATTTTATCACTCCGTTAAATCTCTGAGATATTTCTGATACGGTATGCCGTAATTTCTGTCGCCGATACTGTCGGCATTTTCCGAAAGTACCTTTGAAATAAAGTCCGAGGCTTTTGCGGCAGAATGCTCAACATCCATTCCGAGCGCAGCATATCCGCATACTATTGCGGTAAACAGATCGCCCGTACCGCTGTATGAACCGCCGTAACGCTTTGATTCGACAGCGGTATAGCCGTTCCTGCCGACGACAAGGTTTCCGAGATCTCCGCTTGACAGCTCAATACCTGTGATTATAATATCCCTCACGCCCATGTCAAACAGTACGCCGCACTTCTCGGCAAGAACAGCGTATTTTTGCGTATCTTCGGCAGACATCACGCTGTTGTAATCCGTATCGGTCAAAAGACAGAACTCGGTTATATTCGGGGTTATCACTGTGGAACATGCCGCTATATTTTTAATATCCTCAAACATAACGTCCGAAACAAACGGGAACCTTCTGCCGTTATCGCCCGTTATCGGGTCGGTAACGATCACTGTATCGGTGTCTGCAAATTTCTTGATATATGACAAAACACATCCGGTCTGTTTTTTATCCCCAAGAAAACCCACTAAAACACAATCTATACGTGGGGAGAGCAGATTCAGCGATTCGAGCATTTTTTCAAGTTCGCCGCCCATATTTTTGATATAGCTTTCCCTGAAGCCCGTTTGAGCCGAGAGCACCGCCGTGGGCACAATACAGCATTCAATACCCATAGCGGAGAGTACGGCAATATCGGTACTGCCGGAACAGTTGCCGAGTCCCGAAATATCGGTGATTATCAATACACGCTTCATGTTTACACTCCTCATTCCGTACTTTGCACAAATACAGTATGCTGTCAAGGTATTGACAAAACTGTTTTTCGATTTATAATAATAATCAAAGAAAAATTCAAACAGAAAGAAAATGATGCTATGAAAGAACTCAGACTTGCGGGCGTTATACGCGAATCTATCGTTGACGGGCCCGGGATGAGAATGACGATATTCACACAGGGCTGCCCTCATCACTGCGAAGGCTGCCACAATCCGCAGACGCACGACTTTGAGGGCGGGTATATAAGTCACCCGGAGAATATTCTCGCAGCGATAGACAAAGACCCTCTGCTTAGCGGCGTTACGTTCTCGGGCGGAGAGCCGTTCATGCAGTGCGACGCGCTCGCCGAACTTGCAGAGGAAATACACAAAAGAGGGCTTAATGTTTTGTCGTACACGGGCTTTACGTTTGAACAGCTGTATGATAATTTCGACAAACATCCCGAGTACAGAAAGCTGCTTGAGCAGTGCGACTGGCTTATCGACGGAAGGTTCATACTCGCACAGCGCACGCTGAATCTCAGATTCAGAGGTTCAAAAAACCAAAGAATAATTGATGTGAAAAAGTCTCTCGAATCGGGAAAAGCCGTTGAAACGGAACTATAATCGTCGGCGAGGCAGGCACACGCCTGCACGTATTTCGCGGCAGGCAAACGTCTGCAGGTGTTTCGCGGCGGCGAGTCGCCGATGACATTTCGCGTACGAATTGTTTTATTATCTAACTTTTAAACTCGCGGCATAGTTTAGAGTATAAATCAGGGTGAACCGTGTCCGCTGACATTCCGCGAACATAATTCAATATTATTTTAACTTTAAAGCTCGCGGCGGACAGTGTCCGCTGACATTCCGCGAACATAATTCAATATTAATCTCACTTTAAAACTCGCGGCATAATATAAAGTAAGACGAAGGCTTTATCTTTGTAAATAGTAAATACTCAGAGTTTGGAAATTTAATTTTCCGTTTTCCATTTTCAATTATTCAAGCTCTACAAACTAAAAAAATCATTCCTACTTCCGCATTCCTGATTCCTAATTGAACAAAACCCCGTCCGTATCATTCTGCATAACCGTAAATTCAACATTGGGAAATCTCCCGGACAGCTTTTCGGCAAGGGGCTTTATCACGGGATTCTCGGAACCGAAATGCCCCAACACAAATGCGGAGATATGATTCTCTCCCGCGAAAATTATCTCATGGTGTTTAATTTCGCCGGTCACAAATGCGTCGCAGCCGTCGGCAAACGCAGCGAATATCTCGTCTCCGCCTGCACCCGAACAGAAACCGACTTTATTTATCTTCCTGCCGCCGTCCGTATAGCATATGCCGCCAAGCCCGAGCGCAGCTTTGACCGTCGCAGCAAATTCTGCTGCCGACACGGGGCTTTCTGTTTCGGCAGTGAACAGTATGCCGTCCTTCTCGCTGACAGTGCGGTTGATAAGCCCCATTTTATCGGACAATACGGTGTTTACGCCGAACTCGGGTGATTTATCCAGATTCGTGTGGGCGCATATTGCCGAGATTCCGCTCCTCACAAGCGCATACAGCGCAGTGTCTTTAAGCACGTTCTTCACCGGGCGGAATATTATAGGGTGATGGCTTATTATAAGCTGTACGCCCTGCCTTGCGGCTTCTTTCACTACTGCCGTAGTTATATCGAGTGCAAGCAGAACACGCCTGACCTCGCCGCATGGGTCGCCGACAAGTATACCTGCGTTGTCGTAGCTCTCCTGCGTACTGAAAGGCGCAAAGCTGTCTATATATTCGTAAATATCTTTAACACTTGTCATCGCTGTCAACTCCGAATTTAGTTCTTAATTCTTCAATAATATCATACTCTGGTATGTCCGTTTCGCCGTTGTGGCGCTTACCGCAAGCTTTGTAATTAAGCTTCTTTATGATCTCTTTTATGTAATCTTTAGCGAAGGGATCGTCCGCAGTGAGCATGCCCGAATAATAGAAGCTTTCGGGGTACTCGGCAAACTTTCCGTCGTACGATGCAAGCATTACGGTATACTTTTTGCCTGCATATGCGCAGGCTTTCTCTTCAATGATATTGAATCCGTTTTTGCACAGATACTCTCTCAGCACAAAAGCCTTTGTCATGGGCTGCATTATCAGGCGCTTTGACGTATCTCTGAGCCACGGCGTACGTGAGATCAGCTTTACAATAAGCTCGCCGCCCATACCCGCAAGGACTATGTCGTCGGCTTCGTCGGGCGAAACTTCGTCGAGACCGTCGCTGAGCCTTGTGCTGACACTATCGGAACAGCCGTATTTTTCTATGTTATCGCTGCCGCTCTGCAGAGGTTTGGGGCGTACGTCGCATGCAACGGCTGATCTGATAATACCGTTTGACGCAAGCCACACGGGCAGATACGCGTGGTCGGTGCCTATATCTGCAAGGCGGCTGCCGCGGCGAACAAAACCCGCGCAGAGAGAAAGCCTCGAATCGAGAGAAAACAACTTGTTCATGCCCACCTCTCAGACAGGTTTGCTCTGCTCGGTGAAGTTGATCTGCGGGCGTTCGGGGTCGTACATGACCTCGATCATATCGCCGAGAGAAATGCTCTCGTTATCATCGTAAATGTAGAACTCGCCGTAAAAGCCGTCCCCGAGGCCTTCTGCGGCAAAGGTGTAGCCTGCTTTAATTCTGTGTTTTTCAACGGGCTTTGACTGTTCTTTAACCGCATCTTCGGCGATCTGCTTCTCGATTGCGCTGAACGTCTTGTTTTTTTTCTTCTTGTCATCCTCTGTAATAAGCTGCGGCTGATGAACATATGGTTTAATAAAATAAGTTTCCTCTTCGAGCGAGGTGATCTTGCCCTTTGCCTTTTTGTAATGGTCGTATGTCCTGATACGGCGCATGGGGTTCGAGCCGTTCTTGTGCAGGATATAGAGAGTAAAGACAAGCGCAAGGATCACGCCCGCAATAACGGCTATTATTATTATCGACATCAGCGTATACGACTGCATTGCCTTTTCGACCTTTTCGATGTAATCGCTGTCTGTCTGTGTAATTATAGTATTCATCATGGTTCTCCTCTTTCAATTATACACTCATTTTTCTATTATCCATTATACAAATCATGGGAATATATGTCAATCACTATGTTGACAATAAATTTTCCGAAAAATTTTCAAAAGTATATTGACAAATACTCAAATAACTAATAATATGTGTATAGTATGTGTATTGCAACAGACACATAAATATTTAAAAACAATCAGACCATTTTAGGAGGATATTTTTATGGTATTTGAAAAACTCAGAGCAATTCTTGCAGAACAGTTCGGCACGGACGAGAAGGAGATCACACTTGACACAAACCTTGCCGATGATCTCGGCGCAGATTCTCTCGATATGGCAGACATCATTATGGCTATAGAGGATGAATTCGAGGTCGAGGTTCCCGACGAGACTGCTGCAAACGCAAAGACAGTTGCAGACATAGTTGCTTTCATCGAAGACAACGAGGAATAATCAGACAAATAGTCATGCCCGCAGCGTATGCGGGCATTTTTTTCTTTTTACTATAATTAAGAATTAAGGCAAAAAAAGAACGGTCATTTTCTGACAACAGTCATGATATGTACACGGTACATAAAAAAAATGCGTCCGACTTAAATCGAACGCAACATCATGTGCGGGATTTTCCGCTGGTGGGAGAGGGTGGATTCGAACCACCGAAGTCAGTGACAACAGATTTACAGTCTGCCCCATTTGGCCGCTCTGGAACTCTCCCGT
>CADBRK010000108.1 GCA_902797065.1 uncultured Ruminococcus sp. | reverse complement strand
TCCATTACCGTACCCGTAACGCCGAGTACATATTCGCTTCTGCACTGCGCAGCTTTTTCAAACACCGCTTTATCAGTGCTGTCATCAAACGAAAGCTGAGTAATGCCTGTTCTGTCACGCAGATCAATAAAGATAAGCTGACCCAGATCTCTCTGCTTTGCCACCCAGCCGAAAAGAGTTACTTCCTTTCCGACATCTTCAATACGCAGATCACCGCAGTAGTGAGTGCGTTTCATTCCTGTCATAAATTCTGCCATAATTTTTGCCTCCATAAATTATCATCGTTAATATGATAAAACAAAATCATAAAAAAAACAAGAAGTTTTTTGCAATAAATTAAACCTCTTATATTTTTATCAAAATTTTTACTTGCTGTCATCCGTAATAACCGACACAACGGGCTTGCCGTTTTGGTCAAGCAGAGGCGTTAATCCTCCCTCACCGGTACCGCTGTCAAGCAAAAGATAGTTCACTCCCGTTACGGTATCCAATACTATCTTGCAGCTGCCGAATGTATCGACCGTCTGGGTATATACCGTCTTGAATCTCGGCGCAGGCTTTTCGAGCTTTTTCTTCTCTTTTTTCTCCTTTTTCTCGTCCGGTTTCTTTTCGCCTAAAAATCCCATATCAATTCTCCTTTAAAAATACTATGTACAGCAGTATCGAAGCTGCTGTACAACATATATATTTATTGTTTATCCGTAAAAGCGTCCGCCACGTTCCTGTGGCTCTGCGCTATATATATTTCCAGGAACTTCTCCGTAAAGCTGTCGTCAAGCGGCACTTCAAACTGTTCGTGGGTATCCATTTTCTTTACAACAGCCTTATTTGCGTCAAGATCATCTCCGCCGATAACCATGCTGTACTTTGCGTCTATCTTGTTTGCGTACTTCATCTGCGGCTTTAACGCTCTGCCTATAATATCGGTCTCTGCGATGAGCGACGCTTCCCTGAGCGACTTCACAAGCACAAAAGCTTTCTTTGCCGCCTCCTCGCCCAAGGGCGCTATATACAGATCGCACGTATTCGGCTTCGGTATCTCGATACCCTGCGATTCCATAACCATAAGCAAACGCTCCAAGCCCATAGCAAAGCCCAAGGACGGCGTAGGCTGTCCTCCAAGCTCCTCGATAAGTCCGTCGTAGCGTCCGCCGCCGCACACAGTACCCTGTGCACCGATAGAATCGGTCACAAATTCAAACACGGTGCGTGTATAGTAGTCAAGTCCGCGAACGATAGTCGGGTTTACCGTATATTCTACTCCCACAGCGTCAAGATACGATTTCACATCGTCGAAATGCTTCGAGCAATCATCGCAGATGTATTCAAGCACTGTCGGGGCATTCTTCGCAATACCGCTGCATATCTCGCTTTTGCAGTCAAGTATTCTCATAGGGTTCCTGTCGAGTCTTGAAAGGCACGTATCGCAAAGCTGATCCTTATAGCCCTCGAAATACGTTTTCAAAGCCGCAGTATATTTTTTACGGCACTCCCTGCAGCCGATGGAATTAAGCTCCAGCCTGATATTCTCAACGCCGAGTCTGCCAAAAACGGAATTAGCCGCGCAGATCATCTCTGCGTCCGCTCTCGGGTCTGCCGAACCGTATGTTTCCATACCAAACTGGTGGAACTCTCTCTGTCTGCCTGCCTGAGCCTTCTCATAGCGATAACACGTCAAAAGATAATACGCCTTTATCGGCAGTCCGTCATTGTGGAGAGCGTGTTCGAGATATGCCCTTGCAGCTCCTGCCGTACCCTCGGGGCGAAGCGTGATACTCTCGCCGCCCTTTGTGTCAAAGGTGTACATCTCTTTCTGAACAACGTCTGTCGTTTCGCCTACGCCTCGGTTAAAGAGCATGGTATGCTCGAACACCGGCGTCCTTATCTCCTTAAATCCGAAGCACTCCGCCTCTTTCCTCATAATATCTTCTACAAACTGCCATTTGTAGCTGTCACGGGGCAGAATATCCTCTGTGCCCTTGACCTTTCTGGTTATTACCGCCATACTTTTCTTTCCTCCAAAAACTTTAAAAACTTTTTATCTTAACGGCGCATTACGTCGCGCCAATCAAGATCTCCTCTCTCCAATCCGTGGATAAGTACCTCTGCCGTTGCGATATTTGTTGCAACAGGGATATTGTGCATATCGCAGATGCGCAGCAGGTTCATGTCGTTCGGCTCATGCGGCTTCGGGTTGAGCGGGTCTCTGAAAAACAGAAGCATATCCACCTCATCGCAGCCTATCTTCGCAGCGATCTGCTGACCGCCGCCCTGCGCTCCGCTTAAAAACTTCACGATCTTAAGCCCTGTAGTCTCCGATACTATCTTACCTGTCGTGCCGGTAGCACAAAGATTATGTCTGCTGAGTATTCCGCAGTACGCAATACAGAACTGCACCATTAATTCCTTTTTTGCATCATGTGCTATTAATGCGATATTCATAATAAAATCCTCCCGATATATAATTTTGATGTTCGATGTTTATTTTATCAGCAGCGGGTCTCTGCCCCCCTGAATTCTTCGGGCTATCCTGCCGAGGCACTTCATGCCTATGGTATTCTCGCTGCCGCCCTTGCCCGACTGAATAGCGGCGGCAAGCTGATAATCTTCGGGTATTATCCCGATCAGCTGCAAAGATGTGATGTCGATTATTTCGTCAAGATCTTCGTATAACCCCATTTTACGAAATGTCTGTTTGTTAAACCTGTTTATCACGAGACGAATATCGTCTATACCGAGCGAGCGCAGCTTGCCTGCTACCGTCTGTCCGCCCCTTATACTCGTAGGCTCCGTGTTGACCACGACAAGCCCTCTCGTCGCCGGAAAAGCCGCCGCGTCAAATCCGCTGCCGACTCCTGCGGGCGAGTCTATGATAACATAGTCGAATATATCGGCAACGCCGTCAACAAGCTGCCCCAGAACCTGAGGCGCAATCTCGTCATAAGCGTTGAGGGGAGCCGGCATCAGAAACAGCCCCTGCTTCCCCGGGCACGGATAGACCGTATTCTCAACGGTACAGCTTCCGCTTACGGCATCGGCAATATCAAAAACGAGCGTCTGCTCGATGCCGAGCATTATATCAAGCCCACGCATACCGCTGTCACAGTCTATCAGAAGCACCCTGCACCCTGATGACGCAAGAGATGTTCCAAGCCCGACCGCAACGGTGGATTTGCCTGTTCCGCCCTTTCCCGATGCGATAACAATAATGTCTTTCATACTTATCCTTTCACAGCTTTGACAACCGCAGAATTTCAAAACGAACGCCGTCCGCAAAATCTGCTAAATTCCCAATTATTATTTTAACATATTTTCTACAAAACGTCAAAGAAAATCAAAAAATATATATACAAATTTAATCTGAAAATAATAGGCAATTTGAATAATAAAAAAGCTATTTTTCACATTTGGCATTAATTCTGTCCCGGTACACGGTGTTACGTTATACAAATGCGCCAACAGACAACACTTATTCGTCATCTGTCTTTAACAGACCCAGCACCTTATACAAAAGCGAATACAACGACCTTGCCTCGTCTGGCGTTAATTTTATGCACGCCCCGACCGACGTCGGAACGTCTGCGGCGTCGGTTCTGAGATGTTCGCCGTCATTTGTCAAAGAGACGATCAGCAGCCTTTCGTCGTCTGCGCTGCGTTTTCTTTCAATATAGCCTTTGGCTTCAAGCTTTTTCAGCAGCGGAGTAAGCGTACCCGAGTTCAGATACAAAACATCGCCAAGTTCCTTGACGCTGCAGGCTTTCTTCTCCCATAAGACCATCATCGCAATATACTGAGTATATGTGAGGTCAAGCTTATCGAGGTACGGCTTATATGCCCTGATGACCTCCTTTGCGCACGCATAAAGCGGAAAGCAAAGCTGATTCTCAAGTTTAAGACCGTCATTATTTTCGCCGCTCATATAACCCACCCTTTTTTAATCGCTGTAATCGGTATCGAGAATAATCTCGAATCCATACTGCGGATATTTTTCGGAAATTTTCTTTTTTATTTCGTCACGAACGGACGCAGCGTCCGCGTCAAAATCTACTATAATATCAAAAGTTATCACCCTGCTGTCTTCATCAGCATAAAACCCGTGCATTTGCAGCACTTCATCATAAGACGATACTATACTTTCCACTGCCTTCTTTATTTCGGCAAATTCTCCG
>CADBRK010000107.1 GCA_902797065.1 uncultured Ruminococcus sp. | reverse complement strand
GAAGAAGGTCTTGTAACGGTTTGTTACGCAGATACAGAGGAGAACAATATCGACGTGACCTACGCACGAAACAGGGAAACAGGCGAAACAGATACCTCGGGCAGCGGCGTTGTTGAGTTCCGTATCAATCCCCCGAAAAACGCAGACGGCAAGTACCGCTTTGCGGAATTTAAGATCGAAGCGAAAGGAAAACTCGGTTCGATAGAATCCCTCGGTGATTACAGATTTCTGCTTACCGATATAAAGGGCGACGTAGTCGTAACCATTATAACCGGCGAGGAGATCACAGATTCATCGACAGATACCGGAACAACCGATATTTCCGACACCGATACGTCCGAAGATACAAACAGCGACGCCAATACCGATACGTCCGAGGACACAAACAGCGATACGAATACAGATACGTCCGAGGACACAAACAGCGACACGAATACAGATACGTCCGAGGACACAAACAGCGATACCGACACAGATACGGCTGAGGATACAAACAGCGACACCGACACAGATACGTCCGATGACACGAACACGGGTACCGACACGGATACGAATACCGATACGAATACGGACACCGACAAGCAGACGGACGATACGCCCAAGCGCATGTACGGCGATGTTGACGGCGACGGTAAAGTAACTGCAAAGGACAGCATGCTCATACAGAGATATGTTATCAATCTCAAACAGCTTGACGATATTCAGTTCAAGGCAGCCGATGTAAATGCAGACGGCAAGGTAACAAACAAAGATGCGCTGGAGATACTCAGATACACCATCAATCTGTCGAATAATAAGCTGATCGGTACATTTTTTACATAAATTAAAAGCACTAAGCAGGATGTAACAATTCTGCTTAGTGCTTTTTTAGATCAGTCGAACTGAATTATAATTGGATTACAGTGCCAGAGCCATTCCGATTCCGTACTTATCGGGTAAGTTGACGGTGTAGCGGAGAATGAGCATAGCGTCCTTTGCGGAGATCTGGTCGTCCATGTCTATATCTGCAAATTCCGACATACCCGTATTGCTGCCCGAGATTGAATATCTCATGATCGAAAGCGCGTCCTTAGACGTTACCTTGCCGTCGCCGTTTGCGTCGCCTACTACTCCGTAGAAATTCGAGATCCAGTCGGAGTTCTCGTCAAAAATGCCGTAAGAAGCGTAAGACATTACCATGTATTTTCCGTTTGACTCAGAGAGAATATTGCCTTTGCCGTCGCTGAACGTAACGGTGAAAGCCTTGCCGTTATTGTATTTTTCGGGCAGAGTATATGTGAAGTAGCCTGAACCCTGATCTGTCATCTTCTCGCTGTCCGAATCAATGTTTACATAAACCTCGTCCCAGTTCTTTGTGCTGTTGTCAAAGGTTATGTGAGTGAGACGCTTTGAAACGTCGGGCATTTCTCTGTATTCGGGGTCATAATTGTAGTTGTATTTCGCATTCAGTTCTCTGCCGTTTACCGATGTTCCCGTGAGTTCGATGGTGTATTCGCAGGCGCCCTCAGGGTATTTTGCAGTATACCTGCCGAGGTCAACGACATCTCCGTTTTTAAAGGGCTTTGAACTTTCAATCTCTGTAGAATCTGCTGTGTCTCCGTGGTATACTGTACGATAAATTCTGTAATAAGAATAAGCATCATCTGCAGCGGCACTTCTCAGAGTTACGCTCATTTCACTATTGAATGTGTTTGATTTTTTCCCTTCTGCGTAAATTTTGCCGATGTACGGAGAATCATAGATAACAGCTATACCTGTTTCTCCGACTGTGCCTGTGATCGTATCTTCCGTTACAACGAACGTATTGCCCGATACCTCGTCGATATATGTTCCGGGAACAGCGTAGCCGCCTGCGTTCTCGATCGTCATTTCGCCTGTTTCGTCTGCGCATACGATAACTGCGCCGCCGTTCTCTCTTGTAACGACACAGCATTTTTCATTGGAAGCGTAGCAGTCCTGCTTGCCGATCATGGCATTGTGGAAGTGGTTGACTGCGCTTACCTCGGGTGCTACATAGTGCATGCTGCCCTTGTCGCCCTCGCAGATCTCACTCTTGATGATCGAATCGGGGCGTGAGAAGTAAAGCGAAGTTGCGTCTGCTCTTGCGGCAACTACTGCATAACCTCTGTCGATGATGTCCTGCGATGCGTCGCACGAACCCGGCTGGCCGTTTGAGAATGTGTCGTGGCTTTCGCTCCAGTACACAAGTTTGTCTGCGGTGACGCCTCTTTTAGTCCAGTTTCCGTCTGATGACGGGCACTTTTTGTACACGAACGACATGGATACATTGTTGCCGTAATCGGAGTCGGTAACGCTCATATACTGCGTGTACTCTGCCATAAGCTCGTCGTGGTCTTTGTTGTCAACGGGACCGCCGAGTATCTCGCCATAGTTGTAAAGACCGTTGTCGGTAACGACTTTCCAGAAATCGCTGCCCTCGCTCGGGAGCGCAATGTGCTTTGCAGCGTCCCAGCGTATACCGTCAACGCCCATACTCTTGAGGTCAAGACAGTATTCGAGAGCAAGCTTCTGAACATACTCGTTCTCTGTGTTGAGGTCTTTAAGTCCGGAGAGGCTGCCGTTGGTAATGCTGGAGCGTCTGTTATAGTTAGAGATCTGTTTATCCGGGTGCCAGTATTCGTCCTTAGCGAGTTCGTCGCCTGTTAAAATGAGAATTTCCTTTGCGAGGTGGTTTGCAACAACGTCCATGATAATGTTTATGCCGTACTTCTCGGCTTCGGCGCAAAGCTCTTCAAGCTCTGCTCTTGTGTTGAACTGGCTCGGATTGACTGCATTCCTATCCATATAGAAACCGCCCTCGGTCGTCATTCCTGTCGGGTCAAAGAATTTCAGTCCGAACGGCTGATACACGATGTACCACGGATAATACTCATAGAACGAGTTCTGTGCCGGAGATACCTGTATCGAGGTGAAGCCCGCCTCTGCGATCGACGGAAGCTCCGCTTTAATGTCTCTGTACTTCCATGTGAAGCAGTGCAGGATAGTACCCTCCTGAATGCTGTCTGCAAGACCGTAATCTGCGGGAATGTCCTGTGTATCGGTGCTGTCGGTTTGTGCGGGAATATCCTGTGTTGCGGATATGTCTGTTTCGTCGGCTTTTGCCGGGAAAGACAGTGCTGTCATTGATGAAGCCGCAAGGATACCTGCGAGGATAATGCTGAGAAATCTTTTCGAGTTGGTTTTCATGGCAGACGCCCTCCTTGATAGTAATTAGTGATATTGATAGACCTGAATTTGTTTGTGTGTAGGGTTTGATCTTTTATCTGTATTAACTATAACATGTCAATCTAAAGATAATCTAAAGATTCAAAAAGATTTTGGGAGTTTATAAAAATTTTTTTATATTTTTTTATACGAGGAAGCGGGGAATGGAAAATTAGGAATGAGAAATGAGGAATTTTTTGTGCGGGAGAAATTTTAAATTCAGACTATGCATAAAGTAAAAAAAACGATAAATCTGCTTTTTCGTCCTGTGTTTTTACGCTCCCTCAGTGAGTAAGCCTGAGATTTGCCGCATTTTATGCGGCTTTTTACTGCCTCCCTCGTTGAGGGAGGTGTCACTGAACGCTTTAGCGGTCAAGTGACGGAGGGAGTATAGCATTAAATCTGAATTTCAAATTAAAAAAACTCCCCCCCGACACTTTTATCGTATCGGGGGTTTGTAATGTTGGCAGTATTAATAGTCATACGAATATATAATAGCTTTGCCTACGTTTTCGTTAGACGAAAGGTTGACCGTATAACGCTGTATAAGCATTGCGTCCTTGGCAGTAAGATCATCGTCGCCATTGACGTTTCCGAGGTAGTTGTTGCCTGTTGTTCTCATCCCAACAGTATATCTGAGGATCTGAAGGGCGTCTTTTGACGTAACCTTGCCGTCTGAGTTATAGTCGCCGAGTATTCCCTCAAAATTTGTGTTCCAGCTTATTGCTGTGGGCATCTGATATGCTACGCCGAATGCGCCGTAAGCCGTTGTGAATCTTCTTCTTTCGCTGGTATCAAAAGAGATGCGTACGAGCTGATCGTTGATTATATTGCCCTTGCCGTCGGTGAATGTAACATAGAGAGGCAGCGCGTCTTTGTATTTCTCGGAAAGTTTATATGTGAAGAAATCGTCGCCTGCGGGAGTCATTTTCTCACCCGGGTTATCGGGTGTGTCGGGTGATTCGTCTGCGTTTTCGGAGAGGAAAACATAGACGTCCGACCATCTGAATTTTGAATTGTCAAATGTAATTTTGTTT
>CADBRK010000106.1 GCA_902797065.1 uncultured Ruminococcus sp. | reverse complement strand
GCGGAGGGGAAGGGATTCGAACCCTTGGTACCTTTCGGTATCACTAGTTTTCAAGACTAGCTCCTTAAACCGCTCGGACACCCCTCCGTGCGACTATTATATAATATCATCTTTTTATTTGTTTGTCAATAGGAAATTTTGATTTTTTTTCGCTTTCTTCAGTTTTGGCTGCCTTAATGAATTAATGTTCCTTTCTGCGGCAATACTACATGTATACCGCATTACGGGAGGAATTGATTTTGCAGTATAACAAGGTTGAAATATGCGGCATAAATACCGCAAACCTCGAGATCCTCAAAGACGCAGATCAGAAGGAGCTTTTGCGAAAGGTGAAAACAGGCAGTCCGGAAGAAAAGCGCGCCGCCAGAGAAAAACTCATCAGCGGCAATCTGCGCCTTGTGCTCAGCGTTATTCAGAAGTTCGCAAACCGGGGCGAAAATCCCGACGATCTGTTTCAGGTGGGATGTATCGGGCTTATTAAGGCGATCGACAACTTCGACGATACTCTTGACGTTAAGTTTTCGACATACGGCGTACCCATGATAATCGGCGAAGTCCGCCGCTATCTGCGTGACAGCAGCTATATCAGGATAAGCCGAAGCATACGTGATACCGCCTATAAGGCTATGCAGGCAAAAGAAAAGCTTACAAATAAGCTTGACAGAGAACCGACCGTCGAGGAAATAGCCGATAATCTGAATATCCCGAAGGAAAATATTGTGCTTGCGCTGGAAGCGATAGTCGAGCCGGTATCTTTGTATGAGCCTGTTTTCTCCGACGGCAGCGATACTATATATGTGATGGATCAGATCAGCGACAATAATTCCGATATGAACTGGCTTGAAGAGATAGCTATCAAAGACGCTATGGACGGACTCAGCGAACGGGAAAAGCGTATCCTTGCAATGAGGTTTTATATCGGAAAAACACAGACAGAGGTTGCGCGCGAGATAGGTATTTCTCAGGCGCAGGTAAGCAGAATAGAGAAGGGTGCGCTCGAACAGATCAAGAAAAGCTGCCGATGATGCTCATGCCTGCGTCCGAGATCGTCAACTGTCCGCATTATGCATCCGGTTGCCCTGCGGTGATCGGATGCATATAGGAGTCACTGAATAAATCAATGCGTAAATAAAAAAATTTAAAAATTTTTATTTTGGGTGTAATATTTTGGCTTTGTAAATTGTTTATTATATGAAAGGACTTTCAAAGAAAAAAGAGAGGAGGCTGTGTATGGACTCGGGCGAATATAAACAGGCAGCGGAGAAATACATAGATACAGTTTACAGAGCTGCTTACAGCTGCTGCAAAAATAAAGAGGACGCTGAGGACGCCGTGCAGAATGTGTTTATAAAGCTCATGACGGCAGACACGGAGTTTACCGACGACGAACATATGAAGCGCTGGCTCATCAGATGTGCGATAAACGAATGCAAGAACAACTACAAATCATTCTGGCACAGGAATAAAGTATCGTTCGACGATATGACAGCCGAACCTTCATACAGTGATAAGACGGAACAGACAAGCGAGGTTATGGCTGCGTTAATGACGCTCCCGAAGAATTACAGCGCAGTCGTACATCTCTACTACTACGAAGGGTACAGCGTGAAGGAAATATCGAAAATACTTGACGTTTCGGAATCGAATGTACAGATCAGATTAATGAGAGCAAGAAACAAGCTCAAGTCAATATTGAAGGAGGCGTGAGCCATGAAAAACGAGGATAAGAGGATCAAAGATCTATATACAGAGGCATTTGACAGCATTCATGCCTCCGATGAACTGAAAAGAAAGCTCATCGAAATGAATGAAACCGATATTAAAACAGAGCCAAAGAAAGGAAAAGTTATCAGTATGAGAAAGTTCGTTTACATTACAGCGGCAGTTGTAGCATTGGCATTGGCAGGCGGCATGATAGCAGCAAAAGCGACAAAGGGTCCTTATGAACAGGAAGAAACGGTTAAGATCATCTTCAACGGCGAGGAGAAGGACGCTTACTTTCACGAGTGGAGCGTAGACACTGTTTCGTGGAGATTTGAAGTTGAGGACAAAGAAGCATGGATCTACGTTACACATTCCGAGCCGGTAGACAAAAACACACAGATGTATGTTACATACAACGGCGAGTACATCATAGCGTCAGATGTTCCCGAGCCGACGCTCAACCTCTATACCGATATAGACAGATCGCCGATCGCAGAAATAGGCAAAGACGATTACGTCGATCAGACGGCTCTTATCATTACAACAGAATTCGGAACACAGTCAATGACTCTTGCTGTAGACGAGGCCGACGGCACTGCGGACGGCGTTTCAAACCACGACGGTACATACGATGTATTCACGGTAATGTCGGACGGATCGATCGCAGAGGCTACGATATTTCCCAAAGCAGGCGGATTAGGCGGATTCTCCGATTTGATCAAAAACATTGTCCGGAAATCGGTCGATAATTACGAGGATTTTGATCCCGAGGTCGATAATCCTTATGAGTTTGACAGCGACTTTCAATCGGCAGCAGAATAAATCCCACACGGCAGGGCGCTTCGGCGCTCTGTTTTTTTGTTTAAGGCAGCACCGCACAGCAGCCGGGATGTAAAAGGAAATATATGCGGTGCTGCTTATGTTTATCCTTTCATTTTTTCTTTACTTGTTCAAAAACCCTGTTGACAATTTGAATTTTAAGTTATATAATGAAAAACAGTCGGGCTGTGAAGAGATGAGCCGGTGTAATTGCTGTTCAGAGAGGGGACGTACGGTGAAAGTCCCACTGTCAACCATCGGCAGCTGCCTCGGAGCCTCCGTGTGAAAGCGCGGCGTATTTCTGCGTTAAAGAAAATTGAGTGATGTACGGATAACCGTACATAATACGGGTGGTACCGCGGTATTTTATCGTCCCATAAGGCATGGCGTCTTGTGGGGCGTTTTTTGAAATTTAAAGGAGAGAATTAACATGGAATGGACAGGACTTAACGAGTTAAGAGAAAAATTTTTATCGTTTTTTGAGTCGAAGGGGCATCTCAGATTAAAGAGCTTTTCGCTTATCCCCCCGAAGGACGACACGAGCCTTCTGCTTATCAATTCGGGAATGGCCCCGATGAAGAAGTACTTCACGGGTGAGGTAACTCCGCCGAGAAAGCGCGTTACAACATGCCAGAAGTGTATACGCACACCGGACATCGAGCGTGTCGGAATCACTGCGCGTCACGGCACATATTTTGAAATGCTCGGCAACTTCTCTTTCGGAGATTACTTCAAGGAGGAGGCTACAACATGGGCGTGGGAGTTCTTCACGGAAGTTCTCAAAATGCCGAAGGAGAAGCTTTACTGCTCGATCTACGAGAACGACGAACAGGCTTTCGAGATCTGGACACAGAGAAGGGGAGTAGACCCCTCGCATATAGTAAGACTCGGCAAAGAGGATAACTTCTGGGAGCATGGCTCGGGTCCGTGCGGTCCCTGCTCGGAGATATATTTCGACAGAGGCGAGGATAAGGGCTGCGGCAAACCCACCTGCGGCGTCGGCTGCGACTGCGACCGCTATGTAGAAGTGTGGAACCTTGTGTTCACTCAGTTTGACAGCGACGGCAAGGGTACATATACTCCGCTCGATCACCCGAATATAGATACGGGCATGGGTCTTGAAAGACTCGCATGCGTAATGCAGGGCGTTGACAACCTTTTCCTTGTAGATACCGTGCAGAATATCATGAAGCATATCAGCGAGATCACGGGCGTGAAGTACGGCGCAGGTGAGAAGAGCGATATTTCTCTGCGTGTAATCACAGACCATATCCGTTCCACGACGTTTATGATAAGCGACGGTGTAATGCCGTCAAACGAGGGCAAGGGCTATGTTCTGAGAAGACTCCTCAGACGTGCGGCTCGTCACGGACGCATGCTCGGCGTACATGAACCTTTCCTCTATAAGGTATGCTCCACCGTTATTAAAGAAAACGAGGGCGCATACCCCGAACTCAGAGAGAAAGAGGAGTTCATCACAAAGCTCATCAAAACAGAGGAGGAGAACTTCTCACGCACGATAGAGCAGGGTATGTCAATGCTCGAAAAGCTGCTTGATTTCGCCGATAAAAAGACAATCAGCGGCGACGATGCTTTTAAGCTCAGCGATACATACGGCTTCCCGATAGACCTTACCAAGGAGATCGCCGCAGACAAGGGCTTTGAAGTTGACGAGGGCAGATTCAGAGAGCTGCTTGCTATCCAGAAAAAGAATGCAAGAAACGCACGCAAGAACGCAGGCGCAGACGCTTGGATAAGCGATTCGACAGACCTTTCCGATATTGCAAAGACAGAGTTTACGGGATACACGGATTTCGCAAACGATACTAAGGTACTCGCTGTCGTTAAGGACGGCGAAAGAGTAACCGCCGCTTATGAGGGCGACGAGGTCATTATCATTCTCGGCAAAACACCGTTCTATGCAGAGAGCGGCGGACAGACAGGCGATACGGGCGTGATCGAATGCGGCGACTTCACCGCAGAGGTGCAGAACACAACCAAAAACAATAACGGCATTATATTCCACACTTCAAAGATAACAAAGGGTATGGCAAGCGTCGGCGCAGATGTTTCGGCAAAGGTAGACGCAGTAAGACGCAGCGATATTATGCGCAACCATACGGCGGCTCACCTTCTTCAGGCTGCTCTCAGAGATGTGCTCGGAACACACGTTCAGCAGGCAGGCCAGCTTGTAACGGACGATAAACTCAGATTTGACTTTACGCATTTCTCCGCTATGACGGCAGAGGAGCTTGTTAAAGTCGAGAAGCTCGTCAATGCAAAGATACTTGAGGGCATAGAAGTTGTAAGCCGTGAAATGCCGATAGAAGAAGCAAGAAAGCTCGGCGCTATGGCGCTTTTCGGCGAGAAGTACGGCGACGTTGTAAGAGTTGTGAGCGCAGGCGATTTCTCGGTTGAATTCTGCGGCGGTACACATGTTGACAATACGTCGAAGCTTGGTTTGTTCCATATACGTTCCGAGGCTTCCGCAGCGGCAGGAGTTAGAAGAATAGAGGCTGTAACGGGTCAGGGAGTACTTGCATATCTCGGAAACGCAATGGCTATTATCGGTCAGGCTGCCGAAAAGCTTAAAGTAGCAAATCCGTGGGACCTTGTTGCAGGCTGTGAAAAGGCTGCCGAAACGATCAGAGAGAAAGACAGAAAGATCGAGGAGCTGAACAACAAGCTTGCAGACGGCATGATCTCGGGCATTATTGCATCGGAGAAGAACATAAACGGCACAAGCGTATTCACGGGCAAGCTTGACGATGTATCGGCAGATATGCTCAGAGGTATCTGCGACAAGATCACTTCAAAGTATGAGAACAGCGTTGTTGTACTTGCAGGCATCGGCGGCGGTAAGGGCACGTTCTGTACTGCATGCACAAAGGCAGCCGTAAAGAGCGGCGTCAAGGCAGGTATGGTCGCAAAGGCTGTCGCACAGGTAACGGGCGGCAACGGCGGCGGTAAGCCCGAGATGGCTATGGCAGGCGCTAAGGATATTTCAAAGGTGGACGAAGCACTTGCGCAGGCTTACGGTATTGTTGAGGGAATGATGTAATCAAGACGGAGTAAATTCCGGTTACCATATATATTGCTGCACGTTATGTTTCGGTACGCACGCAGCGTACAATTGCATTATAGAAATATGACTCGTGCTGTCCGATGCCGGAAAGCATGCTTTCACGTGGTAAAGCAAGGGCAAACAAAGGGCAAACAAAGGGCAGAGTGAGGGCAAACAAAGGGCAGAGTGAGGGCAGTCAAAAGGCAGTCAAAAGGCAGACAAATGTCAGAGTATGGGCAGACAAAGGGCAACAGATAACAAAGAAAACAAAGAAACAATGTGTGTGTGTACCTAAAGGTACACACACACACATAGAGAAAGGAAAAAATGCGGCTCTTTCGTCCGTCACGCCCTTGGGGGGCGCTCCTCCCGAGCCGCAGAGAATAACCTGATCTGAAACTGAGTTAAAACGGAGAGTTGATATGAACGAAAAATACGAAGTATTATCTCCTGCGGGAGATCTTGAATGCCTTGTATCCGCTGTGAATTTCGGTGCGGACGCAGTGTACCTTGCCGGTAAGCAATTCGGCATGCGAACAGCCTCGAAGAACTTTACCGACGAGCAGCTTGCGCAGGGCATAGAATATGCTCATAACAGGAACGTTAAGGTGTATATTACCTGCAACACGCTGCCGAGAAGCAGCGAGCTTGACGAACTGCCTAAGTTTATGGAGACGGCTCAGTCGCTCGGCGCAGACGCTTTTATCATAGCCGATCTCGGCGTTATGGAGTACGCAAAGCGTTATGCCCCGAAGGTGGATATACATATGTCAACTCAGGTGGGCATAGTCAATTACGCGACTGCAAACGCACTCTATAACATGGGCGCAAAGCGTGTCGTGCTGGCAAGAGAAATGTCTTTGAAGGAAATAAAACAGCTCAGGGCGAACATACCCGACGATCTGGAGATAGAAGCATTCGTACACGGCGCTATGTGCATTTCTTTTTCGGGCAGATGTATCATATCAAGCTACATGACAGGCAGAGACGCAAACCGCGGCGACTGCGCCCAGCCGTGCAGATGGAAGTATCACCTGTACGAAGAAAACAGACAGGGGCAGTATTTCCCGGTTGAGGAGGACGACAACGGAACGTTCCTCTATAATTCGAGAGACCTCTGCATGATAGATCATATTCCCGAACTGCTCGAAGCGGGCGTTACAAGTCTGAAGATCGAGGGCAGAGCAAAATCGGCTTACTATACGTCCGTCATTACACATGCGTACAGCAGCGCAGTCAGGGATTATATCCGCATGGGGAAGGACTACACCCTTGCGCCGTGGATAAAGGAAGAAGTAAATAAAATAAGCCACAGAGAGTACAACACAGGCTTTTTCTTCGGGCACGAACCGGGGCAGGTAACGGGCAACGGCGGCTACATCAGAGATTACGACGTTGTTGCGATGTGCGAGGAAAGCGGCAATGAGTACAATATCATTACCCAGAGAAACAAATTCTACAAGGGCGACGTTCTCGACGTTTTGCCGCCGCAGGGCAGATCATTCGAGGTTACGGCTGTCGGGATAAAGAACGAGAACGGCGAAGAGGTAGACAGTACGCCGCACGCCATGGAGAAGCTGTATCTTAAAACCGGTACGGAGATACCCAAAGGTTCTTATCTCAGGAAAAAGAGAGGGTAAATTTGTATATTTTTACTGTTGTATAATTCCGGGTTTTGATGTATAATATATTACAGAGGGATCGCCCTCAAAGTTTTCCGGAAGTTTTACCGCTGACCAATATGCGGAATAGAAGTGGTTGGGTTGAAAGTTTTACCGCTGACCAATATGCGGAATAGAAGTGGTTGGGTTGAAAGTCTCACTATTCTATTTCAGAATGTGAGACTTTCCTTTTTTTTGTAAGGAATGAGAATAATGAATAATGTAGAAGAAAACGGTTTTTATATGATAGATGACAGCTTTTTTCTCAGATTTAATGACCCTTATTTGAAGGGCAACAAATCCGAAAGCAGACCGCATTATTGTGTTATCAAAGATGAAAGTACCAATCTGCTCTGGGTTATTCCGATGAGTTCAAAAATTGAAAAATACCAGAAAATAATTACCGGACGCTTAAAAAACAATAAGAGGTGTGATTTCCTTCATATATGTAAGCTTGATGATGACAGAAAAAGTGTGTTTCTTATACAGGATATGTTTCCGATAACAGAGAATTACATTAAAAGAGAATATTGTATAGGCAGTAATCCTATGAAGTTGACACGTGAAAAAGAAATACGTGTAATACATAATAAGTCTAAACGAGTTATTAGCCTGCTTAGAAGAAACTTTAAATTTACGCCTACTCAACCGGATATCATAAAAATAGAAAATGAATTACTGAAAGATATTAATATGAATTAATCCCGATTCGACAACAGAATATACTCAAATTTTTATGGATCAGGTCTTACAATAAAACGTAAGGCTTGATTTTTTTCGGGAGGAGCAGGATCAATGTGAAGATCATCTATGACAAGAAAATTCTTACCGCAGAGCTTTCGGGAGAGATAGACCACCACAGCGCAAGGAGTATCAGACAGGCACTTGACGCAGATATAGAGAAGTACCGCCCGAAGGTGCTTGTGCTTGATTTCGGGAGAGTGAAGTTTATGGACAGCTCGGGCATAGGGCTTATTATGGGGCGATACAGAATGATGAAGCTTATCGGGGGAACGCTGAGGATAGAAAACGTTCCGGAACATCTCGAAAGGCTGATCGCTTTGTCGGGCGTTCGGCAGATCACGGCGTAAGGGGGAAGAACAGTGAATAATATTGTCAACGAAATGACGCTCAGTTTTTCAAGCAGGAGCATGAACGAGAACTTTGCAAGGACGGCGGTAAGCGCATTTGTTCTGCCGCTCGACCCTACCATAACAGAGCTTTCCGACATCAAGACGGCTGTGTCCGAGGCTGTTACAAATGCAGTGATACACGGGTATGAATACGGCGAGGGCATTATCACCGTCAATGCGAAGATATTCGATAACGGCAGGATCGTCATAAAAATCAAAGACAAGGGCAAGGGCATAGAAAACATTCCGCAGGCGATGGAGCCGCTTTTTTCGACTGTCGGCGGAGAGCGCGCCGGGCTTGGATTTGCCGTTATGCAGAGCTTTATGGATAAGCTGAAGGTTACGTCGAAGGTTAATTGCGGAACCTGCGTAACCATGGAAAAATACATAATCAGACGAAGCAGGGCAAGCGGTGACGACGAAAACCCGTGAGATCACGGCAGGGGAAAACATAGGGCTGGTACATTCGATAGCGCAAAGGTTCAGGGGCAGGGGAATAGAATACGAGGATCTCGTCGGCGCAGGGTGCGTAGGGCTTGTCAAAGCGATAGACAGATTTGACGAAAGCAAGGGTTTGTGTTTTTCGACATACGCCGTACCCCTGATAATGGGCGAGATAAAAGGGCTTTTTCGCCAAAACGGCGCAGTGAGGGTGAGCCGCAGCTTAAAGGATATTGCGCTGAAAGCGTCACGCTATACCGACGAGTATATGAAGAAAACAGGGCGTGAGCCGTCCGTATCTGAAATAGCTCTGGGTATAGGCGCTCCGCCCGAACAGACCGCGGAGGCGCTGTGCGCATGCAGACAGCCGCTGTCGCTTACCGTCAGCGACGAGGGCGAGGAGGCGCAGCTTGACATTCCGACCGAATCACAGGAAGAAAAGCTGTCGGAGAATCTCAGCTTGTATCAGGAGCTTGAAACACTGCCCGAGGAGGAGAGGAGGATAATCGAGCTGAGGTATTTCAGAGAGCTTACACAGTCGCAGACGGCAAGGATAATAGGCACGTCGCAGGTGCAGATAAGCCGGAAAGAGAAAAAGATCCTGAGTAAACTGAGGGACAAGTTGATTTGATAAATGTTACAAAAATGAAATGAAAAATCGAGCAATATGCACAAATTC
>CADBRK010000105.1 GCA_902797065.1 uncultured Ruminococcus sp. | reverse complement strand
TTATAGAAAATGATAAACAAACGAAAGGCTGTATTCTATGTTTGATACTGTAAATCGGATTATAACAAAAACAGATGATTTTCTGTGGGGCTGGTTTATGATAATCCTGTTATTGGGCACACATCTTTTCATGACCGTACGCACGGGATTTATCCAGCGAAAAACGCTCACCGCAATAAAGCTGTCCGTTACCAAAGACCCCGAATCGTCGGGAGATATAAGCCCGTTCCAGTCGCTTGCCACAGCCCTGGCTTCAACCATCGGAACAGGAAATATTATCGGCGTGGGAACAGCGATCGCACTCGGCGGACCCGGAGCTGTTCTGTGGTGCTGGCTTACGGGCGTATTCGGTATCGCAACAAAATATGCCGAATCGCTGCTTGCGGTAAAATACCGTGTACGAACAAAGGACGGCAGAATGCTCGGCGGAGCGATGTATGCTCTCGAACGAGGACTTAAGCTGAAATGGCTCGGAATCATGTTCGCTGTTTTCACACTGTTTGCGTCGTTCGGTATTGGTTCGGGCGTACAGGTAAATGCAATATCCAGCATATTCAGGCAGACCTTTGACCCCGGCAATTCCATGATCGTGACCATTCACGGAAAAGATTATTCCGTCATCTCGATAATTGTCGGCGTGATCGTTGCCATAGTGACGGCATGCGTGATCTTCGGCGGTATCAAATCTATATCAAAGGTATGCGAATTGTTTGTTCCGGCTATGGCAGGGCTTTATGTCCTCGGGTGTATTATTATTCTGATAATGAATCACAGCTTTGTTCCAGGGGCTGTTGTACTTATAATCAAATCGGCTTTCACATCACAGGCGGCTGTCGGAGGATTTGTCGGTTCGTCCGTAATGATCGCCGCAAGATACGGTATCGCAAGGGGGCTGTTCTCGAACGAATCGGGCATGGGCTCCGCTCCGATAGTTGCCTCGGCAGCGCAAAGCAGGAACGCTGTTCGCCAGGGGCTGATCTCGTCAACAGGTACTTTCTGGGATACTGTCGTAGTGTGCCTTCTCAGCGGACTTGTGCTTGTAAGCTCCATGCTTAAATACCCCTCGGAATTCAGTGATATAAACGGCGATCAGATAACATTCACGGCATTCAGGCAGATACCGTATATCGGCACGCCGATACTGCTGATAGGGATAGTTCTGTTTGCATATTCGACGGTACTCGGTTGGTCGTATTACGGAGAAAGATGCGTTGAATACCTTTTCGGCACAAAAGGAATGATACCGTACAAACTGGTGTTCATATTCGTACTGCTTGCGGGCGCGGTCATCTCGCTCGACATCGTATGGTCGCTTGCCGATATATTCAACGCGCTTATGGCTATTCCAAACCTTGCGGCAGTGATCTGCCTGTCGGGTGTAGTATCAAAAGAAACAAAGTATTATCTGTACGGCAACCGTCTCGATGAATTCGACAAAACACCGATACCGAAGGTCGATAAATAGTCTATTGCATAAAAAGAGTAGTTCGATAGATCAAAAAAATCAAATCCCCTTGCAAAAATACGCCTGATATTGTATAGTAGTAAAGGCAATATTTACACGGGAGTATCTATCATGAAAAAGAAATCTGATTTTGTAAACGGACTTATCAGCGGAATACCCATAGGTCTGGGTTATTTATCGGTATCGTTCGGGTTCGG
This sequence comes from uncultured Ruminococcus sp., assembly GCA_902797065.1. Classification (GTDB taxonomy): domain Bacteria; phylum Bacillota; class Clostridia; order Oscillospirales; family Acutalibacteraceae; genus RUG592. The sequence continues at coordinate 5,136 of CADBRK010000105.1, read as the reverse complement.
GATTCTGGCATCAAGTCTGGGGCTGTCGGTGTTTGAAGCGTTTATGATCTCGCTTACCAATCTCACATCGGCGGGGCAGGCTGCCGGAGTTGACATAATAGCCGCAAAAGGCACTCTTATCGAAATGGCGGCGGTTCAGTTTGTGATAAACATACGCTATGCGCTGATGGCTATATCTCTGTCGCAGAAGCTGAGCGGTAAATTCACATTCCGTCACAGGCTGCTGGCGGCTTACGGCATTACCGACGAGATATTTGCGGTATGCTCGGCAAAAGACGGAGAGGTAACGCCTAATTACATGTACGGCGTGATAATAATATCGACGCTCGGCTGGACGTCGGGAACGTTCCTTGGGGCGTACGCAGGGCAGCTTCTGCCATCCGGCGTAACTGCCGCACTCGGACTTATGCTTTACGGTATGTTCGTGGCGGTTATCATTCCGCCTGCGCGCAAACACAAAAGCGTTCTGTTCACGGTAATAACGGCGGCAGCGCTGAGCGTTGTATGCAAATATCTGATAAAATCACTTTCGGGCGGTCTGTCGGTTATCATATGCGCAATTATCTCTGCGGCGGTCGCAGCGTTGATTTTCCCGAAGGAGGACGATGAAGAATGAGTATCGCAATATACATAACCGTTATGGCAGGCGTAACGTACGCCATACGAATGATACCGTTTGCGTTCTTTACAAAAAAGATCAAATCAAAATTCCTCAAAAGCTTCCTGTATTACGTTCCGTATGCGGTACTCAGCGCAATGACATTCCCGGCTATATTCTACAGCACGGGCAATACAGTCACCGCAGCGGTGGGAACTGCGGCGGCGCTGATACTTGCGTATTTTGATCTGCCGCTTATAGTCGTCGCCATATCGGCTTCGGCTGCGGCGTTTGTCACCGGGCTTATAATTCTCTGAAAAGCATACACAAAACAAAAGGGCTGCCGCAAAGCAAAAATGCGGCAGCTTTTGATTTTTTTAATTCGTCGATTTACTCTTTTTAAGCGTAAGCTTCTTTTCCTCGCCCTTCAGCAAACGCTTGATATTATCCTTATGCTTGATGATCGTTGTTGCAGAGATCGCCAGTGTAAGTATAGATACAGTAACCACATATTCAAACGACACTGCGCCGAGGTGTTTGTAATTATAGAAATACGTTACCAAAAACGTTGAGATAACAAGCATGCATGAACCAAGTATCGAACTTATGGATACGATCTTTGTAATAAGGAACGTAACGATAAAAGTGGCGATAGATATGAGGAAAACATAGATGTTGATAACCGCCGCAAGCGCAGCCATTGTAACGATACCCTTGCCGCCTTTGAACTTAAAGTATATCGGGAAGATATGTCCCAGAAAGCAGCACATTCCCGCAAGGTACTTTCCATATCCTGCGATCTCGGCTGCATTTGCCGTGTCGGACGTCATTGTAGAAAACACAATTCCGCCTAATACTACGGCGATCGCACATTTCAGAAAATCTCCGATAAACGTGAGCGCCCCCGCAAGCTTGCCGACAGACCTCATTACATTGGTGAAACCTGCGTTGCCGCTGCCCATTGTGCGAATATCCTTGCCGGTAAATATCTTTGTGACAAGTATCGCAACATCTATACTTCCGAGCAGATATGCACCTATCATCACTGCAAGAATTTTTACAACATTTGATATATCCGAAAATAAACCTAACATTAATTATACCCCTCAGTTGATTTATTATTTGTCGCTCTTGTCGCCTCGTTCACGCACAACAAAGTGAATCGGCGTCCCGATAAGCCCAAAGCTATCGCGTATTCTGTTTTCAAGATAACGTCTGTATGAGAAATGGAACAGCTCGGCGCTGTTGACAAAGCACACAAATGTAGGCGGTTTTGTGGACGCCTGAGTCATATAGAAGATCTTAAGCCGTCTGCCCTTATCCGTAGGCGGCTGAACTCTTGCGACAGCCTCCGCAAGTATATCGTTGAGGACGCCCGTTCTTATGCGCATAGCATTGGCTGCGGCAGCCTCTTTGATAAGCTCGAACAGTTTGTCTACTCTCTGCCCTGTCTTTGCGGAAATGAATATCATCGGCGCATATGACATAAACGAAAAATCTATCTCCAGCTTTTTGCGGTACTGATCCATCGTCTTGCCGTCTTTCTCGACTGCGTCCCATTTATTAACTGCTATAATACACGCCTTGCCTGCCTCGTGGGCAAGTCCCGCAACTTTTGAATCCTGCTCGGTGAAGCCTTCCACGGCGTCTATCATGATAACGCAGACGTCGCTCCTCTCGATCGCCATTTTTGCTCTGAGGATAGAATACTTCTCGATATTATCGTCAACACGGCTTTTTCGCCTGATACCTGCCGTATCGGTGAAGTTAAACTTACCGTGGCTGTTCTCGACAAGCGTATCTATTGTATCTCTTGTTGTACCCGCAATATCCGACACGATACATCTGTCCGTACCGACAATTTTGTTAATTAGCGACGACTTTCCCGCATTTGGCTTGCCGATAACGGCAACGGAGATCACATCGCTTTCCTCGTCCTCGTCTTCTTCCGGCGGGAAATACTCAGACACAGCGTCCAGCAGATCGCCCGTACCGTGACCGTGAACAGAAGATACCTGTATCGGATCTCCGAGTCCGAGGTTATAGAATTCGTAGAAGTCTGCCGGCGGTTCGCCGATGCTGTCGCATTTATTGACGCACAGCACAACGGGAACTCCGCTTTTGAGCAGCATTGAAGCGACTTCGGAATCGGTTGCAACCATGCCTGTCTTTACGTCCGTCACAAGTATCGTTACGTCCGCCGACTCGATAGCAAGCTCCGCCTGTTTTCTCATCTGAGATAAGATTATATCATCTGTCTTAGGTTCTATACCGCCCGTATCAATTAAGGTAAATGTTCTGTTCTTCCACTCGCACTCGCCGTACAGTCTGTCACGGGTAACACCCGGAGTATCGTCAACAATGGACAATCTCTGCCCTATCAGCTTATTGAACAGCGTTGACTTGCCGACATTCGGTCTGCCGACTATCGCTACTATAGGTTTCGCCATACGCAGCACCCCTTTCGTAATTCGTTCGGTTGTTATTATTTCTTCTTATTCTTCGGCAGTTCGATCTTTGGTTCTTTTTCATTTCTCTTATATAGCACAAACTTAGTGCCGATGACCTGAACTACCTCCGATTTTGTATTCTCGGCTATCATGTCTGCGACTTCTCTTACGGAAAGCTCGCAGCTTTCAAGCACCTTGCCTTTGATAAGCTCTCTGGCTTTGAGCGCAGACGCAGCCTGTGCAGTTATCTGCTCGCTCATTCCGCCCTTGCCTACCATTAAAATAGTATCTATGCTATTTGCAAGCGAACGCAAATAGGCTCTCTGTTTACTTGTCAGCATATTTTTCTCCTTACTTACCGTAGTATTCGCCGAGTTTTTTGCAAAGACTTCTCAGCGCCTTGCCTCTGTGGCTGACAGCGTCCTTTTCATCTGCCGAAAGCTCTGCGAATGTCTTGTCACCGTTGTATACGAACACCGGGTCGTAACCGAATCCGCCGCAGCCGTGCGGCTCGAAGCCTATAACACCTTCGCATGTCCCTTCCGCTGTAATAACGGTATCCTTATCTATGACGCAGCATACCGAACAGACAAATCTTGAGGTTCTCTTTTCTGCAGGTACGCCTTCCATATTATGAAGAAGCTTCTTTATCCTGTCGGAATCGGCGGCATTCTCACCTGCATACCTTGCGGAATATACGCCCGGCTCACCGTTCAGTGCGTCTACCATCAATCCGGAATCATCGGCAACACAAGGCATGCCCGATTTTTCAAATGCGGACATTGCTTTGATATATGCGTTCTCCGCAAATGTTACTCCCGTTTCTTCGACGTCTCCGAGATCGACGCCCTCGCTTTTTGCCGTGACCGCCGTTATACCCAGCGGGTTGAGTATTCTGTCAAGCTCGGCAGCCTTGTTCTTATTATTTGAAGCAATTATATATTTGATCATATCAGTTTTCCTTTTCAACATCAAACAGCGCCTTTGCAAACTCCCGTGGGTCGAACGGCTGGAGATCGTCTATCTGCTCTCCGACACCGATATACTTTACGGGAACGTCAAGCTCTTCTTTTATAGAGAGAACAACTCCGCCCTTTGCTGTTCCGTCAAGCTTTGTAAGCACGATACCCGTTATACCTGCGGCGTTCTTGAACTCTCTTGCCTGATTAACGGCATTCTGACCCGTTGTAGCGTCAAGCACAAGCAAAACTTCTTTGTCTGCGTCGGGCAGTTCTCTGTCGATGATACGGCTGATCTTGTTAAGCTCGTCCATAAGATGCTTTTTGTTATGGAGTCTGCCTGCTGTATCACAGATAATTACGTCTGCGCCCCTTGCCTTTGCCGCACGGATGGAATCAAACACTACTGCTGCAGGATCGGAGCCTTCGTTCTGCTTTACTATATCGCACTTGCTTCTCTGCGCCCATATCTCAAGCTGATCGATCGCAGCCGCACGGAAAGTATCCGCTGCGGAAAGCAGGACTTTTTTGCCGTCCCTGCGCAGATTATTCGCAAGCTTTCCGATAGTTGTGGTTTTCCCTACTCCGTTCACGCCGATGACAAGAATGATCGAAGGCTTTGTTGAGATATTAAGTTCCTGCCCGCCCTCAAGCATTTCGGCCACCGTTTCTTCAAGCAGTCTGTGAACCTCATTAGGATTTGTAACTCCCTCTTTTTTGACTTTTTTCCTCAGCTGCTCACAAATAGCCTGCGATGTTGTTATGCCGACGTCACCCATTACAAGAAGCTCTTCCAGCTCCTCGAACAGCGACTCGTCTATTTTTGTAAAGGATTTTAACATAGAGTCGATCTGACCGACTACCGTATCACGTGTTTTCTTCAGACCCTCTTTTATTTTTGCAAATAAGCCCATATGATCACTCCCTTTGTCACGTTAAAAAAACAAGGGAGGAAAACTCCTCCCCCTTTTTACTTACCAATAACAGCAGACAGAATCAAGCCTCTTCCATCTTGATTACTTCTCTGCCATTGTAGAAGCCGCAGTTGCCGCAAACTCTGTGCGGAGCCTTATACTCGCCGCAGTTTGAGCAAATCGAAAGAGCCGGAGCCTTGAGCTTCCATACGTTG
>CADBRK010000104.1 GCA_902797065.1 uncultured Ruminococcus sp. | reverse complement strand
GCTGTCGGAAACTGTCCGTGCAATCCTTCTATCGGTGGTACGGCTAAAGGTCACCTTGTCAGAGAGATAGACGCTCTCGGAGGAGAGATGGGCAAGACTGCCGATGAATGTCTGCTGCAGATGCGCATGCTCAACAGGGGAAAGGGTCCTGCCGTTCACTCTCTGCGCGCGCAGATCGACAGAAGAAAATACAGCGAAACTATGAAACATAAGCTTGAACTTCAGGAAAATCTGGAGCTTCACCAGGCTGAAATTACAGATGTTCAGGAGCTGGGTAACTGTTGGAAAGTAGTTACACGGATGGGCGCAGAGTATGAAGTCAAGGCTGTTATTATTGCTACGGGTACTTATCTGGGCGGAAGAATATACATAGGAGAAGTTTCATATGAAAGCGGACCGGACGGTATTTTTCCTGCTGCTTTTTTGGGCAGCTCTCTGAAAAAGCTTGGCTTGTCACTGCGCAGATTCAAGACAGGTACGCCTGCCCGTGTTTTAAAGTCGAGCATAGATTTTTCGGATCTTGAAGAACAGTACGGAGACGATCCCGTTATACCGTTCTCTTATGAAACCGAAGAAAAGCTTGATAATAAAGTTGTTTGTCATATAAGCTGGACAAACGAGAATACTAAAAAGATCATTCTTGATAATATACACCGTTCACCTTTGTACAGCGGTATGATACACGGAGTCGGACCGAGGTATTGTCCGAGTCTTGAGGATAAGATAGTACGCTTCAGCGATAAGGAAAGACATCAGCTGTTTATCGAACCTTGCGGAGAGAACACGGAAGAGATGTATCTTCAGGGTATGTCTTCGTCTTTGCCCGAGGAGGTTCAGATTCAGTTCTATCATTCAATAAAAGGTCTTGAACATGCTGTTGTGATGCGTCCCGCGTATGCGATAGAGTACGACTGTGTTGATCCTTTACAGATGGATAATACGCTTGAATTCATTGAGCACAAAGGTCTTTACGGCGCAGGTCAGTTCAACGGTTCTTCGGGCTATGAGGAAGCAGCCGCACAAGGTCTTGTTGCAGGAATAAACGCCGCACTGAAAATACTCGGTAAAGAGCCTATGGTACTCGACAGGGCAGGATCTTATATCGGTACGCTTATTGACGATCTTGTAACTAAAGGCGCTAACGATCCTTACAGAATGATGACGTCAAGAAGCGAATACAGACTTATTCTCAGGCAGGATAATGCCGACGAACGCATGACTCCCATAGGCAGAAAAATCGGTCTGATCGGTGATGAACGATATGCCAAATATCTGAGGAAGCAGGAGCAAAAAGCCTGTGAGCTTGAAAGGATCAGACGTACTGTTATATCACCGTCCGAAGAAGTGAACCGGATACTTGTTTCACGTGAAACATCACCGATCGTGACGGGGGTAAAGCTTGTTGATCTGATAAAGAGACCTCAGCTTTCTTATGATATACTTACTCCTATAGATAAGGACAGACCCGAGCTTGACTCAAATATCTTTGAACAGATCGAAGTCGAAGTAAAGTACGAAGGATATATTAAGAAACAGCTTGCACAGGTAGAACAGATGCGGCGTATGGAAAGCAAGGCTCTGCCGGTTGATCTTGATTATAAAACAATATCGGGCTTGAGACTTGAGGCTCAGGAAAAACTCAACAAGGTTCACCCGAGCAATCTGGGTCAGGCGGCAAGAATTTCGGGTGTCAGCCCGGCAGATATAAGCGTACTTGTTATCTGGCTTTCAAGATGAGGTGCGTATGAAAAGATTAAGAGAATTGTGTAAAAATATAAATATACAATTAGACGATACCGCACTTGAACGCTTTGAGAAATACATGGATCTCGTTATTGAATGGAATGAAAAGATCAATCTTACCGCAATAACGGATAGAGAAGAATTTATTGTTAAGCATTTCTACGACAGTATTACGCTTTTATCATGTACAGAAATACCGCAAGACGCAAAGATCATTGATGTCGGAACAGGAGCGGGATTCCCCGGAGTACCGCTTAAAATCGTCAGACCGGATATTAAGCTTACATTGCTTGACAGCTTGAATAAAAGGATCGTATTCCTGAACGATGTTGTTATGCCGTGTCTTAATCTTTCGGCGGAAGCAATACACGGCAGGGCAGAGGATTTCTCTAAATTGCCCGAGTATAGAGAAAAATATGATTTTGCGGTCAGCAGAGCAGTAGCTAATCTGTCTGCGTTATCGGAATATTGTATCCCGTTTGTAAAACACGGCGGGTTGTTTATTTCAATGAAAGGGCCTCAGATACAAGATGAACTTCTTGCTGCAAAGAATGCCGTTGAAACTCTGGGCGGTGAGATCGTAAAGGTGAATAACCTTGTTTTGCCCGACAACAGCGGAAGAAGCATAGTAGTTGTTAAGAAAACAAAAAACACTCCGGCAAAGTACCCTCGGCGCGGAGTAAAGATAAATAAAAATCCATTATGATATTTTCTCGGTGATATTTAAAGCAATTTATTTATCACCGAATTTTTTAGGCGCATTGTAAAATGAAGTTGAAACAATAAAAAAAGTATCCATAGCGATGATTTTGTAGTAGAATTGAGTTACCACACACCAATTCGAAAGGAATCATCACTATGGACAATCCTAATTGTAACACAGATCATAAGAAATATCAACACCTTACCTCGGAAGAACGTCATGAAATTGAAGTTCGACTGAAAGATAAGTGGTCGATCTACAAGATTGCCAAACATCTTGGCAGACCATACAACACCATCAAGAACGAAATAGACAGAGGAACTGTTTATCTATACGACGGCAAAGTCGCAAGATATAATGCCGATAAGGGGAAAGAGGTATATTTGGAGCATCGACAAAATTGTCGACGCAATTATCGTACACTTGAAACCGTTGATTTCCTGAAATTTGTCGAGAAGCAATTCTTTGATGAGAAGTGGTCATTAGACGCTTGCGTAGGTCATGCTAAAGCGAATAAGAAATTTTCG
>CADBRK010000103.1 GCA_902797065.1 uncultured Ruminococcus sp. | reverse complement strand
CTTGAAGTACTGCTTGAAGCTGCGCTCGACGTGTCTTTGCTTGAAGTGCTGCTTGAAGCTGCGCTTGATGTGTTTTTGCTTGAAGTACTACTTGAAGCTGCGCTTGATGTGTCTTTGGCTGTGTCTGTGTTTGAATCTGATGCTGTGTCTGAAGCGGTATCCGAATCAGTATCGGTAGTTGTATCGGTATCTTTTACTGTGATAGTGCCGCTCTTTACAGTAACACCAAATTTTTCTAAGGATATGTTTTGTGCATATTTTTTAGTGCATTCAATTTTATAATCATTATACTTAGCATTTTTATTTATCTCAAAAGTAAGTATGGCAGTGTCTCCTGTAACGTCTGTGTCACCACTCATATTTACATAAACCAGAACAAACTCTTCTGCCTCGATACTGGTAGCAGGCAATTGTCCAAATACACCATTTTCCGAATTAACGGAAACTAGCTTCAAATTCTCTTTATCATAATCAAAATGAAGCTCCCATGTTTGAACGCCCGGATTTTCATTGCAAGCCAGCTTGACCTCTACTTGCTTTCCCGGTTCCCCTGTTATATCGCTGAGAGAGAATGATATTGTTTTTTCTGCTGCAAATGAAAGCACACTTATTGGAAGTACAAAAAGAACAGCTAACATCAAACTTAATTTTTTGAACATATATTATCAACCTTTCTTTACATTAACCTATTTTTTCGTCTAAGCCGTTTATATAACGTATAATTTTTGTAATATCAAAAACATTTACTTCTCCGTCGCCGTTAACATCGGCTATAGTAATGTCTATATCGGAAGACAAATGATTAATATACCTAATTATAGGCGTTATGTCATACACGTTTATTTCACTGTCACCGTTTACATCTCCAGGTAAAATCACCTTGAACGGATTCCAATCGCCTACGGAAATAAAGTAAAAGTCCTCTTTTATGGCAAAATCATTCGCGGTAGAGTATGCAAGTCCGGCAATTGTCGGGCGGTCGTCTTTGGTTTTATCATTGTATGTATCTCCAAAAATACTCTCGGTATAATTGCTTGGTTGAGCTATTTCTGCTTGAGGACCAAAAATGCCGATCGCATATTTCTCTCCTTTAGGTGTTTTTAGATTATTCTCAAATTTAACTCCTTCAAATGCTCTTCTTTCTATCTCAGAAACACAATCCGGAATATTAATGCTTGTTAATCCGGTATTTTTAAAACACTCCAGCCCAATGCTATAAGATGTTGACGACATTGGTAAATTAATCTCTTTAAGATTTTTACAATTTTCAAATGCAGAAACACCGAGTCTTTTTAAATCGTTTTTTCCATCACTGTTTGTTTCAAATATTATTCTACTTAAGTTTGTACAATTGTAGAATGCCTTTTCGTGACATATTTGAATGGATGGCGAAAAAGTGACTTCCTTAAGGTTAACACAATCTTTAAATGCTTCAGTACTAATTGTTGTTAGTTTTTTAGGTAATTTTATACTTGTTAATGAAGAACAGCCTTCAAAAGCATGTTCATCAATCCATACTATATCGTCAGGTAGTTGATCTGTATTATCTATTCCTACACGATTGAGAGCTACACAATTCCAAAAAATAGAACCATATAATCTTTTTAGTTGACTTCCATTTTCGAAAGTTACTTCTTCCAAAACTTCATTCGGTGTATAGTTTCCAAAACCAATTTTGCAAGTCGTTACACTGCTTGGTATTATTATTTTTTTTGCCGAGAAGTTACGATAACAATCATTATAGCGTAATGCTGTTACAGGCTTTATTTCTCCCGTTTCTTGGTACTGGATTTCTTTTGGAAACGCAAACACTTTGTTTTCTGCATACTCTGGATTGTAGCCCGTATACACATCTAAATCAACTTTTGTTACTTCGGCATGATCTTTATATATATCATACGTAATGCCACCATATGTAACAGATTTCCCTGATTTTTCCGGTGTCTCCGCCGCGTCCGCTGTCATACCGCATACAGCCATGGATAACACCATAGCCATACACAACAAACACGCCAACATTTTCTTCATAAAATATCCTCTCCTTCGAGTTAAAATATATTCGGTTTTCGTTAACAATAAGACACACACCATAATAAAACAGCGTATTTTTTATTAACGGTATACCGTTAATTGAATATTATCACAAATTTTATCAAAAGTCAACGGTTTACCGTTAAATTACTCTGAGTTTTTTTGATATTATAAAAGTATATATTAAAAGAAAGGAGCGGATATAATGAACATCTCGCAATGCGTATCACAGCGTATTCTCGATTTGTGTACAGAAAGGAATATAACAGTAAACAAGCTCAGCACAATGTCGGGTGTCACACAATCCACCGTCAACGATATAGTAAACGGCAAAGCAAAAAACATAGGAATAGTTACAATAAAGAAACTCTGTGACGGTTTGGATATAACCATTACAGAGTTTTTTAATACCCCCGAGTTTTCACGGCTGGAGCAGGAGATTTTTTAAGGCAATGCCGAACAAGGCGCAAAATCAGTCTTTTCAGCTTGTTGACATTCTCCCGATTATAGTGTACAATACAGTATGGCGCACCATATTTTTTGGTGACGGGGACGATTGTCCCGACGATTGTCCCCAATGTATTCGAAAGGAATGTTAAATATGAAGTATAACAGCACAACGGATAAAAATATTACGGTTTCGGCTTCACAGGCTATCGCACAGGGTATTTCGACAGACGGCGGTCTGTTCGTTCCCATGGAGATACCGCAGTATACTCTCTCCGACATCGAAGCTATGACAAAGCTTGACTACGTCGGCAGAGCAAAGAAGATTCTCACAGACTATCTTGACGATTTCACCGCCGAGGAGATAGACGAGTGCGTGACAAAGGCGTACACCGCCGAGAAGTTCGGATCTTCCAACCCCGCTCCGCTCTCCTATCAGAAGTACGGCGATATAGATATGAATATTCTCGAGCTGTGGCACGGTCCGACGTCCGCATTCAAGGATATGGCGCTGCAGATCCTGCCGCACCTGCTCACAAAATCTCTGAGAAAGACATCTCCCGATAAAGAGGCGGTTATTCTTGTAGCTACCTCGGGCGATACGGGCAAGGCTGCTTTGGAAGGCTTCAAAGACGTTGACGGCACCAAGATCATGGTATTCTACCCCGTGGACGGAGTAAGCCCCATGCAGAAGCGCCAGATGAACACCCAGGAGGGAAAGAACGTAAACGTATGCGCTATCAAGGGCAACTTCGACGACGCTCAGACAGGCGTTAAGAAGATCTTCACCGACAAGTCGCTTGTTGCTAAGCTTAACGAGAACAACTACATCTTCTCGAGCGCAAACTCGATAAACTGGGGACGTCTGCTGCCGCAGATAGTTTATTACTTCTCGGCTTACGCAGAGCTTGTAAACGACGGCAAGATCACTCTCGGCGACAAGATCAATGTAGTTGTTCCCACAGGCAACTTCGGCAACATTCTTGCGTCTTACTACGCTTACAGAATGGGTCTGCCGATCAATAAGTTCATCTGCGCGTCAAACTCAAACAACGTACTCACCGACTTCATCGCTACCGGTACATACGACAAGAACCGCAGCTTCTACGCTACGATCTCTCCGTCGATGGATATTCTCGTATCGAGCAACCTTGAGAGATTCCTCTATCACATGACGGAGTGCGACGACGTAAAGGTCAAAGAGTGGATGACCGCGCTCAAAACAAAGGGCGCATATTCCGTTGACAGCGAGATCAAAGATAAGATCGCTTCTATCTTTACGGGCGGCTACTGCGACGACGTTAAGACAAAGAATGTCATAGACGAGTTCTTCAACAAGTACGGCTATCTCTGCGATACTCACACCGCAGTGGCTGTAAGCGTGTACAAAGAGTATGTAGAGAGTACCGGCGACAGAACGCCTGCCGTTATCGACTCTACCGCAAGTCCGTACAAGTTCAGCGCAAGCGTGCTTTCGGCTGTTGCAAACGGCGAGACTCTCCCCGACGATGAGTTCGCTATGGTTGACATGCTCAGCGAAAAGACAGGTACTGCCGTTCCCGCACCGCTTGCCGCATTGAAGGATAAAGCAACAAGATTCACAAACGTTTGCGAGGCAGACGAGATGCCCGAATTTGTACTTAACGCACTTGGTGTAAAATAATGTCATTATATGTATTAGGCGATCCGCACCTTTCACTTGGTGTGGATAAGCCTATGGATATATTCGGCGGCTGGGGCAATTATGTCGAACGTATAGAGAAGAACTGGAAAGAAATTGTAAAGGACGAAGATACGGTAGTTCTTGCGGGCGATATTTCATGGGCGATGAGACTCGGCGAAGCGCTTGAAGATTTTCGCTTTCTGGACTCTCTGCCCGGCAGAAAGATCATCATGAAGGGCAACCACGATTACTGGTGGGAGACTAAGACAAAAACCGAGAAATTCTTTGCCGATAACGGACTCTCGACACTTTGCGTGCTGTTCAACAACGCTTACAGAATCGGTGATATTTCCGTTTGCGGCACAAGGGGCTGGTTCTACGACGCAAAGAGCGAGCAGGACGGCAAGGTGCTTAACCGTGAGGTCGGCAGACTGAAAATGTCTATAGAAGCCGGCAGGAAGCTCGGCGGAGAACCGGTTGTGTTCCTGCATTATCCGCCTGTGTACGCAGGAAAGGAATGCCCGGAGATAATGAATGTTCTGCTTGAAGAGAATATCAGATACTGTTATTACGGTCATATCCACGGAAAACGTGCATCCTCTCTTGCCACGGTGGGCAATTACAGGGGGATAGAGTTTAAGATGATCTCGTGCGATCAGACGGGGTTCAGGGTGATACCGGTGAATGTATAGTTCATGTTGTATGAAGCCCCTTCCGTTACAGATAATATTACCGGTTTATGAGTCTTTTTTACTCCCACGACTCCCAAACAATTCACGAGATATTTAAAAAAACTTTACAAAACAGGTAGATTTTTCTTGGAATATATGATATACTTATAAAGTTACTTAGAATCAGGGCTGAATTATATAGCAGGGACGTACAGAACAGCCCGTAAAATATCAGGAGGATTAAAAATGAGTTTAGTTGCATCAAATAAGAAAGAAACGAACAGAGTTGAACTGGAAGTAGCCGTAAGCGGTGAAGCTTTCAAAAAGGAGATCGAAAAGGTCTACAGAAAGCAGGTAAAGAATATCAACATTCCCGGATTCAGAAAGGGCAAAGCTCCCCGTGCGATCATCGAGAAGATGT
>CADBRK010000102.1 GCA_902797065.1 uncultured Ruminococcus sp. | reverse complement strand
TACCCAGTTATCGGCACACTTCTTCTCTAAAGCTCCGAGATAGCGCAGCGTTCTCGTATCGCTTTCAAGATAGATCGTTCCGAGATAAGTAATGCTCGGCTGGAACGAATTTATCATATCAAACTCCGCATAAGCAAGGTTCTGCTTTACGGATACTCCGTAGCATTTATCGGACGAATCCTTGACCCTCTGCGCAAACGATTTGAGTATCGGTTCATCGGGCGCAGAAAAAACTATCGGTATCTTTGAAGCCGTCCTTACCTCCGAATAAACATCGTCGGCAGCCTGTGAACCGATGATCATTATCGAATCATATCCTCCGTGTATTACAATATTATTGGCATATTCTATACACGACTCCGTAGGGTTACTGTCGTCGCCGACAAGCAGGTCATACTCTATATTATTGTCGTCAAACACAGCCGTTACCGCGCTGCAGGTCTCTTCAAGTATCGCCGACGAATCATATTGTATTATGGCTGTTTTTACGGTCCTGAGTTTTGTCGTTTTGCGGTCTGCAGAACTGTTCACCGATGAATCCACAAATTCAACCTCGCCGTCGTTCCCGTCGGGCGCATCCGCGCTGCACGCCGTAAACAGACTCATGAGTACTGTAGCTATAACAAGAAAAACTGCCGTTCCCGTTTTTTTGACGTTTATCATATAATAATACCTCATATTACATTTTTATACAATTTTAACACAGTAAAAAATTTCTGTCAATGCTATTGACAGAAACAGAAAATAATAGTATAATAGCATTAGTTGAATAGTTGCTCAATTACTACAGAGGTGATATTATGGAAATGTTAAACACTTCCGACTGCGAAGTGATACACGAGGAACTCGTACAGGATACAAAAGAAAAAATGCTTGCAAAAGAACAGTACCTCGAACTTGCATCGCTCTTCAAGCTTTTCGGCGACGGCACAAGGGTACAGATACTCCATGCGCTTGAACAAAACGAGCTTTGCGTATGCGATATTGCAGCGCTGCTCGGAATAACAAAATCCGCTGTTTCGCATCAGCTGAAGGCGCTTAAACTTGCTAACCTTGTTAAATTCAGGCGTGAAGCCCAGACTATCTATTATTCGCTTGCGGATTCTCACGTAAAGACGCTTATAGACATTGCTTTCGAGCATATTATGGAATGATTTGTTTTACATCTTAGTTGAGTATTTGAACAATTAAAGCACAGAAAGAAGTGGATTTATGAGATACACATACGCCGTAAAGGGGCTTGACTGTCCGCACTGTTCTTCCGAGATAGAAAACGATCTCAAAAGGAAGAAGGGAATAAAAAACGCTGCCGTTAATCTTGTTACGCAGACACTGTCCATAGAATCGGATAAGCAGGCTGAGGAGCTTACCGTAATAGTAATAAAAACCGTACACACTTATGAACCCGAAGTTGAGGTAGCGTTCCTTGACAACATTATTAATGATTCTGTTGCTTTCGGCAGCAGCAATAACGAGGGTCACACACACCGGGGCGACAACTGCGCAGACTGCCGAAGCTGTCAGGGCAGATACGCACACTGCGAAAACTGCGTAAAAGACAATGTTCTGCGCCCCGAGCGCAAAGAGAAAAAATCATTCCTTAAAGCGATCACGGAAGACAATATAATGAAAATACGTCTTATCACGGGCGCAGTATTCTTTGCGGCGGGTTTTGCATTGACATTTGCAGCCGTACCGAACTACATCACGCTCCCACTGATCGTAACTGCGTATATCATTACGGGCACTGATGTTGTAATCAAGGCAATAAGAGGTATCATTAAAGGAAAGGTATTTGACGAGAGTTTTCTTATGACAATATCGACGATCGGCGCATTTGCGATAGGCGAATACCCCGAGGCAGCCGCAGTAATGCTTTTCTATCAGCTGGGTGAATACATACAGGAGCTTGCCGTCAGAAGATCGCGCCGTTCGATTTCAGACCTTATGGATATTCGTCCCGACAGCGCAAACGTAAAGCGTTACGGCAACACAATGACCGTTTCTCCGGGTGAAGTTTCGGTTGGAGAGGTCATTCTCGTAAAGCCCGGCGAAAAGATACCGCTTGACGGAATAGTACTTGAAGGAAAGTCCATGCTTAACACAACTGCGCTTACGGGCGAGTCCGTACCGAGGAGCGTAAGCCTGGGCGACGAGGTACTGTCGGGCTGCATCAACGAGAGCGGAGTTCTGGAAATCTGCGTCACAAAGCCATACGGTCAGTCAACTGCCGCAAAGATACTGGAGCTTGTCGAGAATGCAGCAGGCAGAAAAGCCCCGACGGAAAACTTCATAACTTCTTTTTCACGTTACTATACTCCGATAGTTGTAATTACGGCTTTGCTGCTCGGAATAATACCGCCGCTGCTTTTCGGCGGAGAATGGGGCGAGTGGCTGCACCGCTGCTTTGTATTCCTCGTTATATCCTGCCCGTGCGCACTGGTCATCTCAATTCCGCTGTCATTCTTCGGCGGTATCGGCTCGGCTTCACGCAAGGGGATTCTCATAAAAGGCAGCAATTATCTTGAAGCGATAAACCACACCGATACTTTTGTGTTCGACAAAACAGGCACGCTCACAAAAGGCGTATTCAAGGCAGTGAACATCTCCCCCGCAAAGGGTACCGACAAAAACGAGCTTATCGAGACAGCCGCAAAAGCCGAAAGTATGTCCAATCACCCGATAGCAAAGTCTATTGCTTCCGAATACGGCAAAGAGATCGACAAATCACAGATCGTGGATTACAAGGAAATCCCGGGTCACGGCATCAGCGCAAAGGTGAACGGCAGGATCGTACTGTGCGGCAACGGCAAACTGATGAAAAAAGAAAACATCGCCTACACAGAGTGCGGCGATACGGGAACCGTGATCTATATTGCCGGGAACGGCAGATTCATGGGAAGCATCACCATTTCCGACGAGATCAAACCCGACAGCAAAGAAGCCATCGGAGATCTGAAAAAGAAGGGCATTGCCAGAACGGTAATGCTTACGGGCGACAAAAAAGAGATAGCAGAATCCATTGCCTCGGAAATCGGTATTGACGAATGCTTTGCAGAGCTTCTCCCCGGCGACAAAGCCGAGAAGCTGGAAGATATAAAGAAAAGCATGAATCCCGGCAAAAAGCTTGCATTTGTAGGCGACGGAATAAACGACGCTCCCGTGCTTGCGGCGGCAGATGTGGGAATAGCTATGGGGGCGCTCGGCTCTGACGCAGCCATCGAAGCCGCCGATATAGTTCTGATGACCGACGAACCGTCGAAGCTTGCGCAGGCGATAGATATTGCCGGATACACAAAGAAAATCGTGACGCAGAATATAGCCGCTGTCATTGCGGTGAAGATACTTTTCCTCATACTCGGCGCTTTCGGCATAGCCGGAATGTGGGAAGCCGTTTTCGGGGACGTCGGCATAATGATACTTGCAGTGTTAAATTCAATGAGGATACTGCGAAAATAATCACACTAAAAAATATCCGCTTGCCTTTTCACGGGTAAGCGGATATTTGGGTTTATTCTTCATTACTCACAACAATACTGTACGCGTGCGGCATTACCTTTACCGTAATATCGCTGTGTTCTCCGCCGTCCTCACCGTCGGTCGTCCATTTTATTTTCTCGGACGAGATGAACCTCACCTTGTCGGTCGTGAATTTCAGCAGCTCCGGACAATCAAAATCGGAAGTCACCAGCGCAGATAATATTCTTTGCAGATCTGCGGGAGAATTCGGCTTCTTTATCAGAACGCATTCAAACAAGCCGTCGTTCAGGAGCGGCGCATACTCGGAACGGTTTTTAAAGCCGCCTATAGAACTTGTATTCGACACAAAACCGAAAATAAAATCATCTTCCGTTTCAAGCTCCTTGCTCTCGACCTTCATGTGATAATACGAATAGTCCTTAAATCTTTTGAACCCTTCAAGCACATATGCGGCATGACCCAGAATATTCTTCGCCCTTTGCGGCGTTTCGTACGATACGTCGGTAAACATTCCGAAAGCCGCTATATAGATGAAAGGCTTTTCCCCGAACATTCCGCAGTCGCACGGCATGGGGCTGCCCTCTACTATACATTTTGCAGCGTCGATATTGTCGAACGGTATCTCGAGACTTGAACCGAAATCATTTGTCGAACCGCTCGGGATATACCCCAGAACCGTCCGCTTTCCCTTCGGAAGTGACACAAGACCCGAAACCGACTCGCTGAGAGTACCGTCGCCGCCGCATACAACTATTATGTCGAATTCTTTGGCGCGGTTGATTATTGTGTCGTGCGCGTCCATTCTTCTCTGAGTCGGATAAACGGTAACGTCATATCCGCCCTTTACGAGTATATCAATAATATTCCACAGATTGGGCTTTATCTGAGATTTGCCCGACGTTGGGTTAAACATCAGCAAAAGCTTCTTTTTCTTTTCCAAATCAATCACCTACTCATGTTGTACTGTCTTTATTATATACAT
The DNA here is from genome assembly GCA_902797065.1 of uncultured Ruminococcus sp. Taxonomy (GTDB): domain Bacteria; phylum Bacillota; class Clostridia; order Oscillospirales; family Acutalibacteraceae; genus RUG592. Next base: position 3,387 of record CADBRK010000102.1, on the reverse strand, counting down.
TCCGGGAACATTTTCAAGTGAGAAATGTTAATTTTTCTGAGAAATAGATAATAACGTGTACAAAACAAAAAGAATCCCCTTGGCGGTTCGGAATCTCATCAAGGGGATAATATTATTTACAGATCATTATTCACCGTATTTTACAATATCTATGCTCTCAATAACAACATCCGTTACAGGCTTGTTTCTGTCGTCTGTAGGTGTAGCTGCGATCTTATCAACAACATCCATACCGTCAATTACCTGCGCAAATACAGCGTGACCTCTGTCGATAGCATTGAATGCGCCGTCAAGAGTGGGGTTGCCGCCCTGCTTTTCATACAACGCCTTTACATCGTCGGGGATAATATCGGTATTCAGGAAGTTGCTGTAACCCATATACTGGCTGAAGCCCTCTTTGTTATCCTCCCACGTGCCTGCGTCCTTAAGCTCACAGATCATACTGTAGATCTGCTTCCAGTTGGCTTCGCAAAGTTCAAAATTCGCCGTTTTGCACTGATTGATGAAGAACTGCGAGCTGTTTGTATCTTCGCCCGAGTTTGCCATCGAAACAGAACCTCTTATATTGAACAGCTTGTTTGAGAACTCGTCCTCAAAATCCTTGCCGCCCTCGAAAGCACTCTCGCCGCCTGCGCCCGTACCTGTCGGGTCGCCGCCCTGGATCATAAATCCGTCGATAACTCTGTGGAACGTAACGCCGTTGTAGTAACCGCTCTTTGCAAGTGTAAGAAAGTTTTCTACAGACTTAGGCGCAGCTTCCGGGAAAAATCTCATTGTGATGTCGCCCATATTTGTATGCATTATTGCAATATCATCGCCGACATCGGGTGACTCAAGCTGATAGCCTACCTCATGTTCCTTATCGTCATAGAAATCTGCCCCGAGACCAAGCTCTTCCATAGTGTAGGTACCAATTTCCTTTTTTGATTCTGCCGCAGACGTTGTTTTTGCAGGCGCGGAAGAATCTGTTTTATCCTTTTCTCCGCAGCCCGAAGCAAATGCGCATACCGACATTGCCACAGCAAGAACCAATGCACAATATTTTTTAATCATTTTTCTCTCTCCTTTATAATTAATGACCTTATCTATTCTAACTTATTTTAATTAATTTTGCAACACTTTATTATATATGTCAGTAAAAATTTTCATTGCTGTCAATTGATTATGATTATCGGGCTGCCCTTGCAGCTTATCATTCCGCGGAACACCTCTGTTGTTTCTCCGCTTATCAAGTCGGTATAGAATCCGTCGGGCAGCGGAACGGCAACAGACGATGATGTATTCTTTACGGGAAATACTCCGACGGCTTTTTTGTCATTGTGCGTGTGTACTGCCACAATAAACTCATTCTTTACATTTTTGACCTCGTACACACTGTCTGCAAATATCTCGTTCTTCTTGATCTGCGACAAAGTTTTTATAAGTCCCGTAAGGTCAATTCTGTTGCTTGATCCCCAATCAATGGTATCCTTATCAAAAAGGCTCGGCAGATGAGAAATCCCCATCTCCTGACCGTTATATACAAGCGCCATTCCCTTCTGGAAAAACATAAACGCAGTGTAGCTTCCGAGCGTGTTTTCGTCGGGTATCAGGAAAGAAGCGCGTGTGACGTCGTGATTTTCAAGAAATCTGAGCTTGACATAATTATCAGGATACGTATATTCCTGGCGGCTGATCGCCTCAACGTACTCGTCAAGCGTACCGTTCTGTATCGAACCGCAGAAGCTTTTATAGCAGTCATAATCATAGCTGATGTCGAACGCCCTGTATATCTCGGAATCGGACAATGCCGTAAGTCCTCTGCCTCTCATGTAGAGAATAAATTCAGGTTCAACAGATTCGCTCAGCCAGATACAGTCCGGGCGCACCTTTGCGACCTCTTCTCTCGCCTTCAGCCAGAATTCTATCGGTATGAGCGGGGCAACGTCACACCTGAATCCGTCTACATATTCTGCCCAGTATTTCAGAGTATCTATCTGATAATCCCAAAGCTCGCGGTTGTTATAGTCGAGGTCAATAATATCGCTCCAATCGCCTACACGATTGCCGAAAGAGCCGTCTGCTTTGTGATAGAACCATTCGGGATGTTCTATGCTGAGTACCGAATCCGGCGACGTGTGATTATATACAACATCTATAATGCATTTCATCCCGTGAGAATGGATAGAGTTTACCAAAGAAATAAAATCTTCAAGCGTACCGAATTCGGGGTTGACGCTCCTGTAATCGCTTATTGCATACGGAGAACCAAGAGTTCCCTTTCTCTTGACCCTGCCTATCGGATGGATCGGCATAAGCCAGATAATATCTGTACCCAGTTCTTTGATCTCATCAAGCTTCTTTTCAACCTCAGCGAAAGTTCCCTCCTCGCTGAAATTACGAACGAACACCTGGTACATCATTTTGTTTCGCAAGTTCTTGTTAGTATCCAATGCCATAAAAAAACGCTCCTCCTGCAGTTATTATTGTCATTATCATTATAACGTCAATAGTTATGTTTTTCAACATTCAATCCAAAATTTCGGAAAATCATAATAAATCCATCTTCCGCATATAAATTCATAGAACCTACAAACGGAAGGAACGAAACAAAATGACGAAATATTTCCCCGAAGGGACGCTTTTCAAAACTTCGGAAAATTCATCTTATCTGAAAAACCTCTCGACGCTGACAGAAGCGCTGCATGAGGGCAGGATCCTCGAAGCCTCGGTAAAGCTTTGCGACGCCTCACACAATCTGCACCTTGACCTTAACGGGCTGGAAGGTATTATTCCACGCTGCGAAGGTGCGATAGGCATTAAAGAAGGGGTAATCAGAGATATAGCGATAATTTCCCGTGTGAACCGTCCCGTCTGTTTTATAATTACAGGCATAGAACAAGGGCCATGCGGCAGACCCGTAATAACAGCCTCACGCAGACTTGCGCAGGAACGCTGTATGCATGACTACATAAACACACTTGTATCCGGCGACATTATAGGTGCAAAGGTAACGCACCTTGAACAATTCGGAGCGTTTGCCGACATCGGGTGCGGTATCCCCTCTCTGCTGCCTATCGACGCAATATCCGTGTCGAGGATAGACCACCCGAGCCGCCGTCTGAGGGCAGGCATGAGTATAAAGGCGGTCGTAAAAAGCTGCGACAAAGGACGGATATGTCTATCGCACAAAGAATTATTGGGTACATGGCAGGAGAACGCCGACCTTTTCGAGCAGGGTCAGACAGTAAGGGGGATTGTACGCAGTATCGAAGACTACGGCGCATTTATCGAACTCACGCCCAATCTTGCCGGACTCTCCGAATCAAGACCCGACCTCAAAGAAGGAATGCAGGTAAGCGTATTCATCAAGAGTATTATTCCGCAGAAGATGAAAATAAAGCTGAT
>CADBRK010000101.1 GCA_902797065.1 uncultured Ruminococcus sp. | reverse complement strand
GTAATGCTATATACATTTCAAGCCTTCCTGCAGGAGAACTGTTGGGAGAACCATATCGCCCTCAACTGGAAAAAGAGATATTGAAAAGTGTAAAAAATGAAGAAACAATAAAGAAGTACATCTCAGAGCAGGAAGAAGAGTCCAAACAGGAAAATACCAGAATTTAACCTTTTTTCGAGGTTGACGGTAACGGGCTTGCGATGCCACCTTTCAGGTGTGCGAGTAATAGGCCTTTTTAGGATCAATATCAAACCACCACTTGAAGCGGTGGTCATGACTGTAGACCGACATACTTTATGAATTACAAACAATGAAAGAATTAATATGTGCATAAAATCCGAATTTTAAGAGGTTATATACAACTAATTTATAAGATGCTACAAAAATCATCTATAAAATCCTCAAACCGTTGACATATCAATAAAATTGTGATAATATAGTTGTGGTTAGAGATTCCTAACCGTTTTTACAGCGCATAAGTTATAAACAACTAACTAAAAGCTGTATATATTTATCGATGTTTCCGATCGGATATTGCACTCTATCGGGAAAACAACTATATCGGAGGGGAGGCTATATTGATGATCCCACTCAGCATGGCAGACCTTGAGCAGGAAATGATTATCCGAAGGCTTGGAGGAAATCTTGAAGTCAAGAAACATCTTGAAGATCTCGGATTTCATGTAGGCGGCTCGGTGAGCGTTGTGTCAAAGCTCGGAGATAACGTTATCGTCAAGGTCAAGGAATCAAGAGTTGCCGTCAGCGAGGAGCTGGCGAGAAAAATAATGGTTTGAGGTGATTTTATGAACACATTGAAGGAAACGGCGATAGGCAGTACTGTCACGATCGTCAAGGTACACGGTGAGGGCGCAGTCAGGCGCAGGATAATGGATATGGGTATGACGAAGGGTACAGAAGTTTATGTCCGCAAGGTAGCTCCGCTCGGCGACCCAATCGAGGTAACCGTTCGCGGGTATGAGCTGTCTATACGCAAAGCAGACGCGGAGATGATCGAGGTCAGGTAATTATATTTTTATTGTACGAAAGTTAGCTAAAACTACCTGCTAAGTGAATTGTCAAACCAATATTTTTATCGCGTAAATTTTGAGATAATACACCGTGCGGTTAGCCAAAACTATCTAAACGAAAGGAAGAATTTATATGAATATTCGTATTGCCCTTGCGGGAAACCCGAACTGCGGCAAGACAACACTTTTCAACGCCTTGACAGGCTCCAATCAGTTTGTCGGTAACTGGCCGGGCGTTACGGTCGAGAAGAAGGAGGGCAAGCTCAAAAAGCACAGTGACGTCACGATCACCGACCTGCCCGGAATCTACTCGCTCTCCCCGTACACACTCGAAGAGGTCGTGGCGCGTAACTATCTGATAGGGGAGAGACCCGACTCAATTCTCAACATCATCGACGGCACGAACTTAGAGCGCAATCTCTACCTCACAACACAGCTTGTCGAGCTTGGCATACCCGTTGTGCTTGCCGTGAACATGATGGATATTGTTGAGAAGAACGGCGACAAGATCAATACCGCCATGCTCTCAAAACAGCTTGGATGTAAGGCGGTTGAGATTTCGGCACTCAAAGGCACGGGTATTATGGAGGCTGCCGAGGCGGCGATAGAAGCCGCAAAAGGCGCAAAGACTATTCCGATGCATACGTTCTCCGGCCCCGTCGAGCACGCTATCGCACATATCGAAGAAGCAATAGTTCACGAAATGCCGGAGGAACAGCAGCGCTGGTACGCTCTTAAAATTTTCGAGCGTGACGACAAGGTACTCGAGCAGCTGAGCATTCCCGAGGATAAGCTCGCCCACATTGAGAATGATATTGCGGCAGCAGAGGAGGAGCTTGACGACGACGCGGAGAGTATCATCACAAACGAGCGTTACATATATATCGCTGACGTTATAAAGTCATGCTACAAAAAGAAGAACAAGGGTGCGCTTTCCAATTCAGACAAGATAGACAAAGTTGTTACAAACCGCTGGCTCGGTCTGCCGATCTTCGCCGTTATCATGTTTGCAGTCTACTGGCTTTCGATGGTAGCTGTCGGCGCGGCAATGACCGACTTCACGAACGACAACATCTTCGGAGACGGTTTCCACCTGTTCGGCATTGGTACGGCTGAATATACCGAGATCTCGGAGGAATACTCCGCTGCACAGCAGATTATTGACGGCTACGACGCATATGTTGAGGAAAACGGTGAGCCGACTGGCGAGTTTACATACACCGTTGAGGACGAAGAAACACTCGAAACGTCTGAAGAAACGGCGACGATAGACGATTACAGCGCCGCGTTAGAAACGCTTGAAGAAATAGGTGAAGAACCCGACCCTGCCGACTACGGCGTATTCGTGCCGAGTATTCCCGCGCTTGCAGAAGCGGGACTTGACGCTGTGAATGCTGCCGATTGGCTCAAAGGTCTTGTCGTTGACGGTATCATCGCCGGAGTGGGTGCAGTGCTCGGCTTCGTTCCGCAAATGCTCGTGCTGTTCCTGCTGCTCGCGTTCCTTGAAGCGTGCGGATATATGGCTCGTATAGCGTTTGTACTCGACAGAGTGTTCAGAAAATTCGGTCTGTCCGGCAAGTCGTTTATACCCATGCTGATCGGCACGGGCTGCGGTGTACCGGGTATCATGGCAAGCCGTACCATCGAAAATGAACGCGACAGACGCATGACCATCATGACTACGACATTCATTCCCTGCGGAGCAAAGGTGCCGTTCATCGCTATGATCGCAGGAGCAATATTTGGCGGCTCTGCATGGGTAGCGACCTCGGCGTACTTTATCGGAATGGCGGCGGTCATCGTATCGGGTATCATGCTCAAAAAGACGAGAATGTTCTCGGGTGAGCCTGCGCCGTTCGTTATGGAGCTGCCCGCGTACCACCTCCCGACGGTCGGCAACGTCCTTCGCTCGATGTGGGAGCGCGGTTGGTCGTTTATCAAAAAGGCAGGAACTATCATTCTGCTTTCAACAATTATCGTTTGGTTCACGTCGTTCTTCGGCTTCACCGCGGATGGTTTCAGAATGCTCGGTGATGACGAGTTAGAGCTTTCTATACTTGCAAAGATCGGCGGCTGTATCGCGTGGATATTCGCGCCTCTCGGCTGGGGAACATGGCAGGCTGCCGTTGCTTCGATTACGGGCTTGGTGGCAAAGGAAAACATCGTCGGCACGATGGGTATTCTCTACGGCAGCGGCGAGCAGACTGCTTGGCAGGCTCTTGCGGAGGCGTTTACGGGCGTTACGGGATATTCGTTCCTCGTGTTCAATCTGTTGTGTGCGCCTTGCTTTGCAGCTATCGGTGCTATAAAGCGTGAGATGAACAGCGCAAAATGGACTTGGTTCGCTATTGCGTATCAGTGCGGCTTTGCGTACGCTATAGCTCTGATGATAACGCAGTTCGGCGGCTTGTTCACGGGCAATGTCAATATCATCGGACTTATATTCGCGTTCACGATACTTGCGGGAATGATCTATATGCTGTTCTTCAAGAAGTATAAGGAAGCGACAAAACTAAAGAGGTGATCTTTATGTCAGCTTGGTTTATATCAAATCTCGGCACGATAATCGTGTCATTGATACTTGTGGGTATAGTTGCAGCGATCATTGTAAATATGGTGAAGAAAAAGAAGGCGGGCAGATCATCGTGCGGCTGCGGGTGTGCTAACTGCGCGATGAAGGGCGCTTGTCACAAGTTAGGAGAAACAAAATGAGCGTAGTGATAGTCGGCGGGAATGACCGAATGGCAACGAGATACTGCGATATTTGCAGATCGTACCACCATAAAGCGAAGGTTTTTACGCAGATGGTCGGAGACTTCGAGAGCAAGATCGGCAGCCCCGATATGATATTGGTGCTGACAACGACCTGCTCGCACAAGATGCTCGGCGGCGTAAAGCGCAGCAGCGAAAAGCGCGGTATTCCCGTCAGACATATCAACAGCTCAAGCGCAAGTGCGCTGAAAAAAACGCTTGAAGAACTTGGGAAGGAGAAAGGTTATGTCGGAGTGTGACAGAAAGAAGTTTGAACAAATGCTTGCCTTTCACTCCGCACCGACGCTGCTCGGTGTTAAGTGCGCCAATCTCTTTGCGGTAAAGCAAACGGAGCTTTCCATTTCGGATATAGAGGGCTATTTTCACAGTTACACGGCACTGAAAGGGCTTCACGTACACGTTATGTGCAGATGCAAAGAAAGGGCGCTGCTCTATGTGTATCATAAAGAGCTTTTGAAAATGTGGTTTTCCGAAAAGAGAGTATCGGAATTACTGGAGAGCTGCGGATACGGCACGGAGCTTTCTGTAGAAGAAAAGCTTAATATACTTGAAGAGCGCATTTCCTGCGGGAGCTTTCCCCACGAGATCGGAATTTTCCTCGGATACCCCGTTGACGACGTTCTCGGGTTTATCGAGAACAAGGGGGCAAACTATCTTTTCTGCGGCTTCTGGAAGGTCTACGGTGATGTAAGCAGCGCTAAAAAGACATTTGATGAATATGTACATTGCAGAGATTATCTGTGTAATAATATAAAGCACGGCGTTGAGTTTGTTAATGCCGTAAGAGATTTCAGGAGGATATAAATTATGAAAACAGCAGTTATTTATTGGAGCGCAACGGGAAATACGGAAGCAATGGCAAAGGCGGTCGCAGAGGGTGCGGGCGTTAAAGCGGTAACGGTTTCCGATTTTTCGGGTGATTTAAAGGAATATGAAACACTTGCACTCGGCTGCCCCGCCATGGGAGATGAGGTTCTGGAGGAAAGCGAATTCGAGCCGTTTTTCTCGTCGATAGAGGGCGGGCTTTCGGGAAAAAAAGTACTGCTTTTCGGCTCCTACGGCTGGGGCGACGGACAGTGGATGCGCGACTGGGAGGAGCGCACAAAGGCTGCCGGCGGTGAGCTTGTTGGCGGCGCGGGGTATATAGTGAACGATGCGCCGACAGACGACGATATCGAAAAGCTTAAGGTTCTCGGCAAAGAGCTTGATTAAAAAGGGCGGACAAATAAAGCCCCAAAAACCGCATAGCAGAGCCGTTTTTTTAGCCTGTGTCTATGAATAATGGCGGACAGAAAAAAACAGGGCAGTCAAAAAGGCGGTCAAAACAGAGCCGAAAAACCGCATAACAAAGCCGTTTGTTTGAACTCGCTTATTAAAACAGGGCGGACAAAAGGGCAGCAAACAATAATGAAAATAAGGCATACGCCGCTTTAAGGGCGGGTATGCCAATAACTAACGATTATGAACCGACTTTCTCATGATGGTGGGTTCATAATTGCTTGTTAAAAAAGCAAAGCATTGAACAGAAAACCGAAATAGCACACAACAGCTGCTGCCTTTTTTTGAAATACTTCTCTGTGCGGCGAGGACTTGCGTTAACAATAAAGTTGGACGGAATATGTCAGCGGGTACTGCCCGCGGCTGTTGTGATGTTCCGAAAAGGGGAGAGACTTATGAGCGAGAAAAAGTTTTTACAGGTAAAGGGCTTAAAGCGCACCTTCGGATCGGGAGAAACGAGACAAGAGGTGTTAAAAGGGATAGACTTCTCCGTTGCAAAGGGCGAGTTCTGCGTGCTGCTCGGTCCCTCAGGCTCCGGTAAATCAACGCTGCTGAATATCCTCGGCGGTATTGACAGCGCCGACAGCGGCGAAATCATCATTGACGGCGACAGGCTCGAAGACCTCGGCGAAAAGGCACTCACAAATTACAGAAGAAAACACCTCGGCTACGTCTTTCAGATGTACAATCTGATACCAAACCTGAATGTCAAGGAGAACATCGAGACGGGCGTGTACCTCTCCGACAAGCCGCTTGATATCGACGAGCTTCTGAAAATTCTCGGGCTTTTCGAGCACCGCTACAAGCTCCCGAATCAGCTTTCGGGCGGTCAGCAGCAGCGAGTTTCCATTGGGCGCGCTATAGTGAAAAACCCCGATATACTTCTTTGCGACGAGCCTACGGGCGCGCTCGATTACACGACCTCGAAGGAGATACTTCAGCTGATCGAGCAGGTCAATCAAAAATACGGCAACACCGTTATCATGGTAACGCACAACGAGGCTATACGGAATATGGCTGACCATATCATAAAGCTGCGTGACGGCGTTATCAGACACGACAATATCAATACAAAGAAGATAAAGGCTTCCGAGCTTGAATGGTAAGGGGGCACTTGTATGAATTACGGTAAAAGACCGCGCAACCCTCTTAATAAGCGGCTGTGGAAGGACATCGTCCGTGACCGCAAGCGGTACATAATGATATTTCTTATGCTCGTTGTAACGGTCGGCTTTGTTTCGGGAATGTACGTCGCAAACAACAGTATGCTGACTACGTTTGAGGAAAACAAAACGCTTTTGAAACTTGAGGACGGCAATTTCGAACTGTCCGAAACACTCGATGAAGCTGCTGTAAGGGCAATAGAATCGGGCGAGAAAGCCGACGTTGTATCGGTATTCAAAAAGCGCGCCTATGACGAAGCGGAGCCTGAGATAAAGGAGAGTTTTGACGAAGCTGTTCATAAACAGGTCGAGGAGCAGGTCAAGACGGCTATACGCGCCAATGTGGAAGCCGAGGTGGATAAACAGCTTGCGCCCGCGGCGGCTATGTACGGCGGCAGCGTGCCCGACGATGTCCGTCAAAAAGCAATAGACGATGCGTACAGTGCCGCAATGGAAAGTATTTACGATGACGCTGTGACCAAGGCTTTCGATGAAGCGAAGAACTCCGACGAGTACAAGGAAAAACTCGCCGATGTGACTGATGAAGTACACGAGGAAATAGATAAAGAGATCGACGACAAGTACGAGGAAATATCAGACAAATATGAGCTTGACGACGAAAGCTTTACTCCTGTTCAGATAAAGCTGTACCCGCTTTTCTGCCGAGAGGACGATGAGAGCGTAGGGGATAGAAGCACCGGAAGAATCCGCGTTTTTAGCGAGCGGAGAGACGTTGATCTATACGACATTCACGAGGGTCACGCGCCCGAAAACGCTAACGAGATAATAATTGACAGAATGCACGCCGACAACGCCGATATCAAGGTCGGCGATACTCTCTCGGTCGGGTCTGACGAGTTCGAGGTATGCGGGCTTGCGGCGTTCGTTGATTACTCTGCGCTTTACGAGAATAACAGCGATACGATGTTCGACGCACTGACATTTGACATAGGTATGACAACGGACGAGGGATTTGAACGTATCGAGGGAAATATCAATTATAAATACGCTTTCACTTATATTGATAAGCCGAAGGATGAATACGAGGAAAAAACGTACTCCGACAATTTTCTCAAAGCGCTGATAACTCAGACGGCAGTTGCCGAGGGTGAACCCGAAATAAAGGATTTCGTACCCGCTTACGCAAACCACGCCATAACCTTCGCTGCCGAGGATTTCGGTTCGGATAAAGCTATGGGCGGTGTTCTGCTCTATATTCTGACGGCGGTGCTTGCGTTCGTTTTCGCGGTGACGATCAGCTCGTCACTTGAAAAGGAATCTGCCGTTATCGGCACGCTGCGCTCTCTCGGCTACACGAAGGGCGAGCTTGTGCGCTACTACATGAGCTCACCTATGATCGTTATGATAATTTCCGCGATAGTCGGAAATATCCTTGGCTACACCGTGTTCAAAAATGTTGTCGTAAATATGTACTACAACAGCTACAGCCTGCCGACATATAAAACGCTCTGGACGGAAGATGCGTTTGTCAGAACGACGGTCGTTCCGATAGTGCTGATGTTCGTGATAAATCTTGTTATCATAACAAGAACACTTAAGCTGCCGCCGCTGCGTTTTTTACGGCGTGACTTAAAACGAGTGAAACGCAAAAAGTCAGTCAGACTGCCGCGCTGGAGTTTTCTCAAACGCTTCCGTCTGCGCGTGTTTATACAGAATATCCCGAATTACTTCATGCTGTTTATCGGCATTTGCTTTATAATCCTGCTGCTTTCAATGGCGGTCGGTATGCCGTCAACGCTGAAATATTATCAGGATAACGTCAAAAACATGATGTTCGCGGACGAACAGATCTTGCTTTCCGATACAAAGGACGGCGACGGAAACGAGATAACAACAAGTATTAAGGATGCCGAAAAATTCTCGATAAACTCGCTCGAACTGAAAACAAACTCGGTAACGGAGGAAGTGAGCATTTACGGAGTTGACAAGGGCAGCAAATACATAACTCTCGATAACGCGCTTTACGACGATACGGACTCATCTAATGTTTACATCTCCGAAGCGTACAGCGAAAAATTCGGCGTTCACGAGGGCGACACGATCACTCTTTCGGAAAAATACAAAAACAAAAGCTACACATGGAGCGTGTACGGCGTTTACGATTACTCGGCGGGCGTTGCCGTGTTTATGCCGAACGATATGTTCAATGAGGTGTTCGAGCGTGACGAGGGCGATTTCAGCGGCTATATGTCGAACGAGACTATAACCGACATAGACGAGAAATACATCGCGAAGCGCATTACGAGCGACGACATAACGAAGCTCGCACGCCAGCTCGACCACTCGATGGGCAGCTATATGCTCTATTTCCAGTACGTCTGCGTGATCGTTGCGGGTATTATAATTTACCTGCTGACGAAGATCATAATCGAAAAGAATGAAGTATCTATCGCAATGACGAAGATACTCGGTTACACCGACGGCGAGATAGCGTCGCTTTACCTCATCACGACGGGTATCGTTGTGCTCTTTTCGGAGCTTGCGGCGATATTTGTGGGCTACCTGACAATGGCGTTCTTCTGGAAGATCATGATGATGTCGCTCGGAGGGTGGTTCGCGTTCGTAATGCAGCCGAGCGGTTTTGTAAAGGAATTTGTACTCGTCTTCGCGGCGTATGTCATAATTGCCGTGATAGACTTTATCAGAGTGAAGCGCGTACCGAAAACGCTTGCGCTTAAGAATGTGGAGTAATATAATATCGCTCCCGGGCTGATGCTTGGGAGCGAATAAAAAGATCACTGGTTAAGTGTGACTAATCAATAACGAACGGAGAAATGAGAATGACAATAACAGAAACCTCTCCCGATACCTTCGGGAAAATAAAGACCATAAGCGGTGACGAGCATTTCATAAACCGCATTACCTCCGAATCAAAAAAGATCATTGGAGGTTATCAATATGATTAATTACGGATCGTCCACTCCGGGAGTATATGCGATCTTACTGCCGTTGTAGTAAGAAAATGCACTTGCATCCAACTCTGCGGTTGTCGGATAATAGATAGCCGAGATATTATTGTCATAACAAAATACAATCTCGCCCATATATTGCAGAGAAGGCGGCAGTATAACTATACCTGTTACGCTGCTGATTTTCCAGAACGCACGATTTTCCAGTCTCTCTATATTTTTTGACATAATCAGCTCGCCGTTAAAGCTGACATCGCCCTGAAAAGCATTTTCTCCAATAGTTTTAACACTGTCCGGAATAGTAATTCCACCTGTCAGACTTCGGCATCCGCTGAAACAGAAAGCCGGGATATTTTCGACTTGATTAGAAATATGGAGGTAACCCTCTAAAGAACTACAGTTACCAAAGCAAGCATATTCAATCTCGGTAACGCTATCCGGAATAATCAGATTACCATGTAATGAAGAACAATAACAAAATGCCCGATTGCCGATCTTGGTTATAGTCTCGGGAATCACCAGTACACCATCCAGTGAAGAGCAATTATCGAAAACAGATTGTTTGATCTCTGTTAACCCTGCAGGAATGATTAAGTCTCCTGTTAATCCGGAACATCCATAGAATGCGAACTCGGTTATCTCTGTCAGACCCGATGGAAGAACCAGGTCACCCGAAAGCGAGGAACAATTATAGAATGCTCCCTTGCCTATTATAGTCAGCGTATCGGGCAGCTCAAGCTTTCCGTTAAGTGCAGCGCATCCATTAAAAGCATAATCTTTTATAACAGTTACACCCGAAGGTATACTTAGATCTCCGGTTAACGATGTACAGTTGCTAAAAGTATATGGTTCAATACTTGTCAGATTGGAAGATAATACAAGCACACCGTCCAACGAGCTGCATCTTTGGAATACTGTTCTTCCCATTACTCTGACCGAATCAGGGATTATCAGATCGCCTGTCAGATTTTCGCACTTATTAAAAGCGTAATCGCCCAGCACTTCCAGATTAGCAGGCAAATGGAGAGTACCGTTAAAACCTGTACACTTCTGGAATACTCCGAGACCGATTGTTTTCACTCCGTCGGGAAGATGAAGATCACCGGTAAACGATGTGCTGTTAAGGAATACGCCGTCTTCTATTGATGTCAGAGTTTCGGGGAATTCAAGTGACTCCGTAAATCCGTTACATTCGGCATACGCATATCTTCCGAGTGTAACAAGTTTAGACGGCAATACAAGTTTTCCTTCCAGATTACTGCAGTGGAAGAACGCGCCCTCGGTAATCGATGTTACAGAATCCGGGAACACTACAGTTGTAGCTTTGTCGCCTCCGTACATAGGATAGAACTGTTTTTTACCGTCAGAAACAGTATCGTCAATAACCTCGCCTATAACCGATGTTACAAGATATGTTTTTCCGTTATCTTCATAAACAGCCTTGCCTGTTTCACGATCTGTCAATGTACGCAGTCCATAAACGCTTGACGGAATATTAATCACAGGTGATTTACCGGTGTATCCTGTAATTGCAGCAGTACCGTCATAATGTGTACCGTCTTCCGCTGTAAAGGGTTCTTCCTGAACACTCCATGTAAATGGCTGAGGAAGCTTTACTTCTATAACAAAGCTGTCAGTGAATTCTTCACCGTCAATATCATATGTGACATTTACTGTGTATTCTCCGTCGGGGGTATTCTCGTCAAACTCGACGTCATCTTCCTGTTCGCCCGGGCGATGGAGATGATATGCCGAATCATCTTCAACTAGTTCCTGAGTACCGTCGTCGTATATCACGTATAGGTCAAGACGTGATCTGTCAACGGTGACGTCGGTAAGAATATCATTATCGTCGGGGTCTCTGTCTTCGCCCCACAGTGCGACGATAGCCGTCGGTTTTGCCTTGAGCTTTACTATATTGACAACATTTCCGGTATGACTTGTGGAATGCTGAGTTTGTTTTTCGTTTGTAAACAGCGCAGTTCCGTTGTAGCCTTTTTCATCATTAAAAACAAATGTTACAGTACCGTCGCCGTTTGAAGTTCCGTTCGCAGTCAGAGATTCTGCCGATGAAAGCGAGTATCTCAATGATTTCAGCTCGGATACAGTCCATGTTCCCTCACCTAAATCCGTAAACACAACGGACATCTGAATATACTCCTCGCTGTAGTTGGACTCTATCAGCGAATTAACAAAATCACTGCCAAAATTTATCTGCTTATAGAACTCGCATTCTTCACCATATACGTTAGTTCCGTTAAGCTTAAAAATAAACGATGGTTCTCCGTGCGCAAGAACAATGTCACGAAGCGCGATTTTCTTTGTTACGGTCAGTTCGCCTTTGGTTACCTTGTCAAAAGCCGTGACAGTCTGAGTCTTGCCTGCGGTGAGATAATTAACCGAGAAACGTATTTTTTCATCACTCAGACCATATCCGGGCGGCGGCGACTTCTCCAGGAAGTAATATGTTCCCCATTCGAGGTCATCTACTTTAATCGTGCCGTCCTCTCCGGTTACGAGATCATCCTTAAAAACGGAACCGTTGTTATGATATAACGTATAGACTGCGCCTTGAAGCACCCTGTCGTGATGTTCGGCATCCGCTTTTGTCAGCTGTACGCTGCCTTTCAGACGATCATCGGTTACATTGTACATCAGGATGGTTTTGGCATTCTCTCTGTTTACAGAGAAATGATAACTCTGAGGATCGAGCGCATATCCTTTGGGCGCTCTTATCTCTTTCAGGTAATAGTCCCCCCAATACAAATCCGATATGAATATCGTACCTTCAGCATCGGTTCTGTAGGTAACATCCGATTCTGTTCCGGTATGATCAACGGGAACATCGTCTGATTCTCGGAATAAGCCGTATACCGCATTAGCAACATACGAGCCTTTATCATCCTTTTTCTCGAGCCATACTCTGCCTGTTGTTCGTTTATCGGTAGTATTTACGGTTACATACACAGTGTTGTCGGGTCTGAGGTTAGTTCCGTCAACTGTAAATTCGATCTTATCCGGATTTTTGTCATAACCCAACGCAGCAACAGATTCAATAAAGCAGTAGTCACCGAACATAAGATCCTCTACATATATTTTTCCGTTTTCATCGGTCATATATGTACCTACGTATTCTTCTCTGATCTGATCTGTGTCAGACAAAGATTCGTCATAATCCGAGTCTTCGGGGTTGATCTTTGCATAATAGTACAGCTTATATACAGCGCCGTCAACACCCTTGTCCGTAACGGTAGTTCCGTCTTCGAGCACTTCCTTTTTGACAAGCTCTGCTACTGCCGGACATTGTTCGTTTATTACGGTGAGAGCACTGCTTCGTCCGGCATCATTTGAAGCATTTATCACGAAATTTGTTTCGGGATTCTTTATGATGAAACCGTCGGGAGAAGATTTTTCGATAAGCTTATACTTGCCCCATTCCAGGTTATCAATAAACAATACCCCTTCATCATTAGTAGTCAGATCCTGCAGTACAAGATTATCATCCGCGTCATAGAGATCAAAAACAGCTCCGCCGATAAAATAATCTTTATTAAGATCCGATATTTTATTTATGGTGATCTGACCCGGTTTGCGCTTGTTGGTGATCTCAACCGTAAAAGTCTGCTCACTCTGTTCAGCCTTCATGGAAATAGTATGAATCGAATCATCAGGAATATATCCGCTTGAAGCCTTTACCTCTTTTACATAATAATCACCGTAAACAAGCCTGAGCGTCGCCACGCCGTAATCATTTGTGGTAAGTGAATCGGTAATGAGTCTGTCGTTTTCCGGATCGGGCTGCGCACCTGTTTGTTCATACAAAGCAAATACCGTATCTTTGATCCTTGCCGAATTAATTTCATCTTTCTTGATTAGTTTTAGTCTGCCAATAGACGGACTTATTTCAAGAGGAACAAGATTTGACTCCGAGTCGCCGCTGCCTTCGTATTGCTTGGTTTCCACATTATAATAATCATAAAAGGCATATGAACCGTTCTCGGTGATAGTATAATCAAGTTCCGAGGTGCGGTTTGCGGGTGATGTCATATATATATCTACATATGCCATCTTGCTCTCCGGAAGCATGGATTCTCCGAAATCAAATGCAATAGATTTTACGGTTTGCGGTTTAGACGTCGTCCATCCGTTTTTACTGAAATCAGGCTTTTTTGTCGGATCGACAGCCTGCGAAGAGTAATACACGGTAGGAGCAGCCCCAAACACTTGAACCGCATAACTCGTATCAACACGTGAGAATGTTCCCTGCCACTGCATATGCGGACCGTTTTCAAGCGTGTCAACAACAATTATGTGGTTTGCAATTTTTTCACCTGCCATAAAAGAAAGTCTGTATGAATACTCGCTGTTTGAGTAAACCGCAGGTATAGTGTTTTCTATGTACTCGCCCGTATTTTCATCAGTTTCCGCGCGTACATAGTTATTAGTAAGACTTGACTTTACCATTTTACTCAGATCAAGCCTTGTTTCAACAGCATTATAAAATGAAACAGTCGCACTGCTGCGTGACAGATATTCGTCGGTCGAGCCATTGTCGTCTATATCGTACCAGACGTCCGACTCAAAATGTTGATTATCACGCGCATTGGAAAACCAGAATCCCTTCTGATCTACCTTAAGAAGAGAAGTCAGCGTGAAAGATTTTGAGTTCCCCGCAGTAGAAAGAGGGTCTTGTTCCGAAATGAGAGGTATCCGTCCGATAGTAATACTTTGAGTTTTTACCGGCTCATCGGTAAAATCAAAGGTAAAAATAATGCACTGTCTTCCTGAATTTCTGAAATTGTCGATTATCTGTGCGGTACAGCGTTCCCTTGTATACGCAGATGTAATAAAAGTGGATTTGATGGTGACATAATCCATTAAATTATCGGGATTTCTGTAGAAAGACTGCACAAACATATCTTCCGGTAAAACAGAGTAGATAGAAAACTTTTCGAGATAGTTTTCTTCCGAGATCTTAAAGCTGCCTGAAAACGCTGCTTCAAACAAATAGTTGTAGATCTGCTCACCTGTTTTTTCGATTGCTGTTGAAGAAGAATATTCATTCGGGATCTCGTGCATATGAAGTATGCCGACTTCACGGTCAAATGTATGTCCGTAAGTATCAAGGTCACGCTGATATTCTCTTTCGGAAGTATATGTCGAAGGATTATGATCATACTCCGGGTTAATCCACTGATGTGTATTGTGTTCCCAGATATTCAGATACATATTATTGAATAATCTTCCGTCCGCAGTATCAATATCTTCGGCATCGGTATGCAGTACAAAGAACGATTTAATATCTACATACCTGTATGTTTCTGAAACATTTCTGATCCAGATCCGTACAGCTACAGTGTCATCCGGAAGCTCTATTTCCTGTGATGTCTCGTCTAAACAAGTTACGGTAAAAGGCTCATCTTCAAACTCTGAACCGGCATGGCGTAAATATATCTCTATACTGCTGAGCGACGGATCGACTGCAAACCCGTTCAGATTCCTGACAGTTTTGTAAGACGGTATCACAAGTTTAGTAAAATTATACTCGTCATCTTCAAGCTGCCTGATAGTACCGTCTACAGTATCGATATCAAGAAAATCATTCATAACCTCAAGGTCAAACACCCTCTTTTCATCAAGGTGATAATGAATTCCCGAACGCAGCGTTGAATAGTATGTTCCTTTTCCATTGCTGATATGACTGCTGTTGAATCCTCCGTAAGTAGCGCAGTCCTCACAATGAGAATCAATAAAGCCGGAATGTACTCCGTTTGTTGTCATTCCGATATAGTAAAGTGATCCCGGAATGTCAATGTAGCTGTATTCGTTAAGATTAACAACCACGTCATCGTTTACAAGCAGTACCTCTTCGCTTGTCTCAAAATATGTTCCGTGCACCTCTGCGTAGGCTGTTATGGTCATACCTTCATAAAGCGTCTTGGGGTATGCAACGAAAATATCTGAAAGAAAAGGTGTAACTCCGTTCGATACATTTTTTGTTATCT
>CADBRK010000100.1 GCA_902797065.1 uncultured Ruminococcus sp. | reverse complement strand
GGATAAGCGTTTTTATGAACATCACGGCGTTGACTGGTACCGTACCGCAGGCGCTATTCTTACGCTTTCGACAGGCGGTTCTCAGTTTGGTGGTTCGACGCTCACTCAGCAGCTTATCAAGAATATCACGAGCGATAACGAAGTTAGTATCAACCGTAAGCTCAAAGAAATATTCCGCGCGCTGAATGTGGAACGTGAGTTTACCAAGGACGAGATACTTGAAGCGTACCTGAATACCGTAAACTTCGGCGGCAACAATAACGGAATACAGGCAGCCGCCACTGCGTATTTTGACAAGGACGTTAAAGACCTTTCTTTGGCAGAGTGCGCCGCTATCGTAGGTATTACGCAGAACCCGAGCAAATATAATCCTCTGTATTTCCCCGAAAACAACAAAGAGCGTAGAGAAGACGTTCTTTGGGTAATGCTCGACCAGGGCAAGATCACCGAGGAAGAATACAAAAAGGCAATGGACGAATCCGCTAATATGAAATTCGTCGATCCTAACAGCTATATTGAAGAGGAGACCGAAGAGGTTGAGGTGGATCAGATACAGAACTGGTATATCGAGACGGTATTCAGCGATCTGACCGAAGACCTTGCGGCATATCTCGACATCAGCGAAACAGCTGCATCAAATAAGCTGTACACCGAGGGACTCAAGGTTTATTGCGCTATGGATCTTGAAGTTCAGGAGCAAATGGAAGAAACTATACGCAAGTATCCGTACTTTGCCCCGGGCGCATATGAAGATCTCGAATGCGGTTTCTGTATGATGGATTATGACGGAAAGGTAATTGCTATCGTCGGTTCAAATAAACCCAAGCATGGCAACCTTGAATGGAACAGAGCTACGGACTCTGCATTGCAGCCCGGTTCTACTATCAAGGGTGTATCGGCATATCCCGTTGCTATCAACAATGGCAATCTCTATTACTCGTCGATCGTACACGACGTACCGATAGACGCATGGTTCCCCGATACGGGCGCTGCGGGTCCGAATAACTGGTATATGGGCTACAGGGGCGATATGCTTCTTCCCGACGCTATCGAGATCTCTGCAAACGCAACAGTTGCGAATGTTCTGAAAGATCTTGTCGATCCGAACGGTCAGGACGGCGTAAGATACAGTTATGACTATGTTACAAACAAGCTCGGCTGGACTCACCTTAACTTTGAGATAGACTCGCAGAATATGGCTGGCCTTTCGATCGGTGGTTTCAACGGCGGTGTTACCGTGCGTGAGATGGCCAAGGCATACACACTTCTCGGCAACGGCGGTAAATCATACAAACCTTACACGTACTACTATGTAACAGACGCAGATGACAATGTAATTATTGACAACCGAGAGCAGGATCCTATTCAGGCGCTCACCGAAGAAACGGCAGCTATCATGAACAGACTGCTCAACTACAATATTCAGACAAGCCACAGTACAAACGCAGGCGAAACACGAATCGACGGCTGGGATATTATCGGTAAAACCGGTACTACCGACGCCGATCAGAACAGCTGGTTCTGCGGATGCTCACCATACTGTGCGGCGGCTATCTGGACAGGATACGATACTCCTGCGACAGTTCCCGATACTACGATCGCCACAAAGCTGTGGAAAGTCCTTATGCAGCAGTATCTTGAGGGCAAAGAGCCGAAGGAATATAAATTCCCGGACGGTCTTATCGTTGCTCAGTATTGTCCGTATACGGGCTTGCTTGCAAACACATTCTGCGGCGCAGGACATTACGGTTACTATAATAAGAGTAATCTCCCCATGTACTGCACTTATCATTCCGGTTATAATATAGAGTACACGACATGGGGCGAACTGCAGGCGGCTAACCAGGCAAATATGGTAGCAGAGCAGACTGTAACGTCCAAGTCTGAGGATTACTACACCTATTACAATGAAGAACCCGAGATTACTGCGTCGGAAGAAGTGGGAGGTTATACCGACCCGATATACAGCGAGGATCCCGATATTGACGATCCGGGCTATTATGACCCCGATGACGGAGAATCCGGAGGAGGAGAAGCGCCCGTAACGCCCGGCGGAGGAGATTCCGGCGGCGGTGATGTCGGCGGCGGTGATGTCGGCGGCGGTGATGTCGGCGGCGGAACAAGTGTAGATCCCGGCCCTTCACCCGGCGGTGATGTCGGCGGCTCGGCTGATGCAGGCGGCGAAGCCGCTCCTGCCGAAGAATAAACAATACAGACAGTCGTTTTGCACGGCTGTCTGTTATACTTTGATGCGTTCGATGTAATTGTCTATTTTTACGCAGAGAAACGATACGGGAACGGCAAGAAGCCCCCACAGTAAGCTGTAAAGCAGCGAGATTTGCCCGAGAATGTTAAAATGAAGATTCGAGTAATCCCAGATATGCAGCTTAAGGCAGTAGTTGAGTATCAGACCGAGAGGAAATTCAACGGAGGTAATGATGAACGAACCGTACAGGAACCGTTTGAATATGCTCATATGAGTATGCTTTGTGTATACAGCATACATTAATAAAAAG
>CADBRK010000099.1 GCA_902797065.1 uncultured Ruminococcus sp. | reverse complement strand
TATCCCGTTCCTGATAATCGGATCAAGGAAAATGGGGAAGACGTTTATTCTGAAATCCGCAGTGGGTATGGCGATGTTTTCGTTATTCCTGGAGGTGTTCTCTCCGATGAAGAGCATAACGGAAGAATATCTTCTTGCGGTGAGTTTCGGCGGAGTGATCCTCGGCTTTGGCGTGGGGCTTGTTATCCGCTTCGGAGGGTGCCTTGACGGTACCGAGACGGTAGCAATCCTGCTGAATAAGAAATATAAATTTCCCGTAGGCAGGGTAGTTCTTGTTTTCAATATCTTTATATTTATTATGGCAGGCTTTTTGTTTGGTTTTGACCGTTCGATGTACAGTCTGCTTACATACTTCATCACGTCAAAGGTGCTTGATATTGTCGAGAACGGAATGGAACAGACAAAGGCAGCTATGATTATCACCAACGACTCGGGAGAAATATCCAAAGCTATTTTCGAACGATTGGGCAGGACGGTAACCATCATGGAGGGCGAAGGGTTGGTCAGCGGCAAAAAGGTTGTTTTGTACTGTGTGCTTACGCGCCTGGAAATACACGAGCTTCGTGATATTATAAACAGCATAGACGCATCTGCTTTTATTGCGATCAGCGATGTTTCGGAGATTATCGGTACTCATATAAAAAAATCGGGTACGCTGAAACCGAAAGCAGCCGAGCCTGTCGAAACAGAATAAAAAAATAGCCCCGAATTGTGCTGAACAATCGGGGTGATTTCGTTATGATTACTTTTTCTTTTCGTCTGAGTCTTTCTTTGAAACAGACTTGGTTTTTTCTGTGATGATAGAGGAGAGCGCCCATCTCTTGAACTTGATCTTTGTTCTGTCTGCGCCCGTTTCGATGATCATCGTATCTGCGTCTTCATTGATATTAACGACTCTGCCGACAATGCCTCCGATAGTAACGATCTCATCGCCGATCTCAAGGCTGCTTTTCATTTCCTCTTCCTGCTTCTTTTGCTTTGACTGAGGTCTTAAAACAAAGAAGTAGAGAGCGACTAACATAGCGACGATCATAATTACCATCGAGATCATCTGACCGGTACTCTGATCCATCTGACCTGCTTGACCCATATAAAAACTTCCTTTCTTTTCTGATCTTGTTTCTGATTATATCATAATACGGATAATAATGCAACTAATTTTTGCATAATAGAAACCGAGGTTTTTTTGGTATCATATTCTTTTTGATAATCCCTTTATATTCTCCCGATAAAATTCATCAAACCTGTCGTTATCGAGAGCTTCCCTTATCTTCTCCATAAGATTATTGTAAAAATAGAGATTGTGCAGTACGGCAAGGCGCATAGCAAGCATTTCTCCGCTTTTAAAGAGGTGGCGTATGTATGCCCTTGTGAAGTTCCTGCATACAGGGCAGTCGCAGCGAGGGTCTATCGGTGTTTCGTCAAGCGCATATTTTGCATTGAGCATATTGCGGCAGCCGTCAAACGTGAATACATGGGCATGACGCGCATTACGTGACGGCATTACGCAGTCAAACAGGTCTATACCTCGTCTGACAGATTCCAGAATGTTTGCCGGTGTACCAACGCCCATCAGGTATCTCGGGCGGTCAGCGGGCATAAACGGCTCGACGTTCTCTATTGTTTCGTACATTTGTTCTGTTTCTTCGCCCACTGCAAGACCGCCTATCGCATAACCGGGAAGATCCAGCCCGGCGATCTGCTTCATGTGTTCGATCCTCAGATCTTTGTAGGTGCTGCCCTGGTTTATCCCGAACAGAAGCTGCTCTTTGTTGATGGTATCGTCAAGACTGCACAGCTTGTTCAGTTCGTTTTTGCATCTCACAAGCCAGCGGTATGTTCTGGCGCAGCTGTTTTTTGTGTAATTGTACTCTGCGGGGTTCTCGATACACTCGTCGAAAGCCATTGCGATCGTCGAACCGAGATTTGATTGTATACGCATACTTTCCTCGGGTCCCATGAATATCTTGTGACCGTCTATGTGAGAAGAAAAGGTTACTCCTTCTTCTTTGATGTTGCGCAGCTTTGCGAGCGAAAATACCTGGAAACCGCCGCTGTCGGTAAGTATCGGACCGTTCCAGCGTGTGAACTTATGCAAGCCGCCGAGCTTTTTGACATTCTCGTCGCCGGGGCGCAGATGCAGATGATAAGTATTGCACAGCTGAACCTGGCACTTTATCTCTTTGAGATCGAGAGCCGAAACAGCGCCCTTGATCGCTCCGCAGGTTGCAACATTCATGAACGCAGGCGTTTGCACAGTGCCATGTACGGTTTTGAATATGCCTCGTCTGGCGCTTCCGGATTTTTTTATTAGAGTAAATTCAGACATATATATCTCCCTCGGTAAAAATCAACTGCCAAAATTGTAACATATTTCGATTTTCTTTTCAATCTGTTTGTAAACTTTTTGTGTAATCTTGCAAAATAATGCTTTTTATTTTATAATTATTATGTTATTAATCGTGAAGGAGTGATCGAGCCTTATGGATAAAATCAAGAAATACACTGTCGGCAAGCCTTTCCCGACAAATGCAGTCGTCGGGAAGATCTCCGAATGCACCAGCCTGCCGTCTTATATAAATATCTCGGGGGAAAACCGTGTACTAAGCTATGAAATGGGTAAGCTTGATAAAGTCTACGGTTTGGGTGAAGCTGTCAGAGGGATAAACAAGCGCGGATGGATATACGAATCATACTGTTCGGACGATCCCATGCATACCGAGACAAAACGTTCGCTTTACGGCGCGCACCCGTTTATTATCATCGACGGCGAAACACTTTTCGGGCTTTTTGTCGATTACCCCGACAAAGTTACCTTCGACATAGGTTACAGCGATATTGACATGCTTACCGTTACCGTAAAAACCGCCGACTATGACCTTTACATAATTGAGGGCGATACACCTCTTGAGATAGTCGCAAGCTTCCGCAGGCTTATCGGAAAAAGCTATATTACGCCGTACTGGGCGTTCGGTTTTCAGCAGAGCCGTTGGAGCTACTACACATCGAAGGACGTTCAGAGTATCATAGACGGCTACCGCAGCAGCGATATGCCGATAGACGCAGTTTATCTTGATATAGATTACATGGACAGCTTTAAGGACTTTACCGTAAGCGAGGAGAGATTCCCCGACTTTGAGGAATTTGTAAGATCGGCAAAGTCGCAGCATATACATCTTGTTCCGATCATAGACGCAGGCGTAAAGGCTGAAGACGGTTATACTGTTTACACCGAGGGCAGGGATAACGGCTATTTCTGCAAGGATAAAGACGGCAATGACTTCTATGCCGCAGTATGGCCGGGGAAAGTCTGCTTCCCTGATTTCCTGAATACCGAGGCGGCGCACTGGTTCGGCATGAAATACAAGATACTTACCGATATGGGTATAGACGGATTCTGGAATGATATGAACGAGCCTGCTATATTCTATTCCGAAAAGCAGCTTGACAAGGCAATAGATAAAATAGCGGGATACAAAGGGAAGAACATAGGTATTTATGATTATTTTGGCTTAAAAGATACCGTTCTCGGACTCTCCAACAGCGCAGAGGATTACGGCGCAATGTACCACAACGCAGACGGTGAGATCGTCTGTCACGACAAGGTGCATAATCTCTACGGCTTCAATATGACAAAATCCGCTTCGGAGGCTTTTAAAGAGATCGCACCCGACAAGAATATACTTCTTTTCTCACGTGCTTCATATATCGGTATGCACCGTTACTCGGGTATCTGGACAGGCGATAATCAGTCGTGGTGGTCTCACATCAAGCTGAATCTGCAGATGCTGCCGTCGCTCAATATGTGCGGCTTCATGTACACCGGCGCAGATCTTTCGGGCTTCGGCGATAATTCCACCGAGGAGCTTTCGCTGAGATGGCTTGCGCTCGGAATATTCAATCCGCTTATGAGGAATCATTCCGCACTCGGCACAAAGGATCAGGAGTATTTCAGGTACAAAAATAAAGATATTTTCAGGAATCTTCTCAGGCTCAGATATGCGCTTATACCGTATCTGTACAGCGAATACCGCAAAGCCATAGAAAATGACGACATGATGTTCAAGCCGCTTGCGTTTGTTTACAGGGACGACAAGACCGCACAGTTCGTCGAGGATCAGCTGATCTTGGGAGACAGCATTATGATCGCGCCAGTATATGAACCCAACGCACCGGGAAGATATGTTTATCTGCCCGAAAATATGCTTATGGTAAGGTTTAAGTCCGATACGGAATATGACTGCGAGAGTATGACAAAGGGTCATCACTTTATCGAAATACCTGTCACGGATGTTGTGATCTTTATTCGTGACGGTCAGGCATTGCCGATAGTCAAGGCAGCAATGCATACGGATGATATAGACCTATCAACTATGACGTTTATCACGAATAATAACGGCGGAGAATATGAGCTTGTCACGGAAGAAGAAACAAAGACAGTTAAATATGACAGAACGGGAGACATTTGCTCATGAGAAGACACGACAGAGAAATAAAAGACTTTAACGAAATGATCGATATTCTGAGCAGATGCCCCGTGTGCAGGCTCGCGTTCAATCAGGAAGGTTATCCGTATATCGTACCGCTCAATTACGGCTTTGAGGTGATCGGCAGTACGGTGATCCTCTATTTTCACAGCGCAAAAGAGGGTACCAAGCTTGATATTATCAGGAATGACAACAGGGCTTCGTTTGAGGTTGACTGCGGACATACATTGGTGCTTGAACACGATACGGGCAACTGTACAATGAATTATGAGAGTGTGATCGGGCACGGAACAATAGAATTTGTACCCGAAGAAGAAAAGCTTGCAGTGCTTAAAATTCTGATGAAGCATTACAGAAGCGAGGATTTCCCGTTTAATGAAGCTGTTGTACCTCAGACCGAAGTTCTGAGAATGACCGTAAGCGAAATGACGGGTAAAAGCCGTCTTAAAAAGAAGGTGTAAGTTATGCTGTTTAATGAGAAATATGCAATTTCACATATTAATTTCAGTACAGGCTTTATTGCGATAGAACACAGCGGCAGCGAATACTCCGAGGATGAGCCTTTAACGGGGCTTGTGAGGGGGTTTTCGCGTCTGATAGGGCAGGAGAGCGAAAGTCTCGGAACACTGCAGTATAAGATCAGAAATTCTCCGCATGATTTTATTATTCAGTGGGACGGCACATACGGAGTGATGATCGTTGCCGAGGATATAAGAAAGATGGACGAGATCGTAAAATATATTAAGAACAGCCTGTATGAGATAAACTACAATTCTCTGTATGAAGAAAGATACCGAACGGGTGAATGATATGCAAAAGATATTGATAGTAGAGGATGAAGAGAAGATAGCTCGTTTTGTGGAGCTTGAACTTAAACACGAGGGTTACAAAGTAGAAAAGGCGTTTGACGGCAGAAAGGGGCTGGAGCTTGCGGAGAGCGGAGAACATGATCTGATACTGCTCGACATTATGCTTCCCGGCATAAACGGCATCGAGATACTCAGACGTATCCGCAGAAATTCAAATGTCCCCGTGATAATGCTTACGGCAAGAGATGCGGTCATGGATAAGGTTTCCGGTCTTGACATGGGCGCAGACGATTATATCACAAAGCCGTTTGCGATCGAAGAGCTGCTTGCAAGGATAAGAGTTATCCTCAGAAAGAGCGCAGTCACAGAGACAAAGACGCATGTTCTGCACTGCAGCGGTATTACGCTCGATTCCGACAGATTCAAAGTCACATATAACGGAGTTCCCGTGGAGCTTACCGCAAAGGAGTTTTCACTGCTGCAAACGCTTATGCAGAACAAAAATATTGTTATGTCGAGAGATACTCTGCTTGCGGACGTATGGGGATATGATTATCTGGGTGAAACTAACGTAGTAGATGTTTACGTCAGGTATCTCAGACAAAAAATAGACGAAAAGTTCGGCGCTAAGATAATTACGACCGTCAGAGGTGTGGGTTATGTCATCAAGGAGGATTAAGAAGAAACACGCAAAGAAAGACGATCCTGCCGTTGACAATACCAGTAATGATACCGTGAACGCTGCCGACGACGATGTATCGGATACTGAAAAACACGAACCTAAGCTTAACGCAAACGCCAAAGTAAGTCGGGCGGATAACACGGACGCACCACGCAGCAGATCAATAGTAATGCAGCTTACGGCGGACAGGCTTATCTCTTCGCTGATAACGATCTTTTCGGCAGATATTATGTATGTGCTGATGCTTTTTGCAGCATTTCTATACGACAAGCAGACGGAAGTAAACGGTGCGCTGCGCAACTTCGGGAAATTTGTGTTCGTTCATAATGAACTGCTTATCTACGACAAGAGCGGAGCGGAGCACAGATTTTTTACAGGGAATTTAACGACTTTTATTGTCATATCGCTTGCGGTAATACTTGTTGCCGAGATGATTATCTTTCTGTTTAAGTGGATAATCACCCCGGTGCGTATAAACAACAAGCTTATGCCGCTCTACACTCTGACCGAGGCGACACGCGCGCTGTCTTTCGCCGATCTTACCGGCGAGGAGTTCTCAACCCTGCAGGACGCTATAAAGAATATCTCGCCCTCCGAGCCGGATAACGAGCTGCATACCGGCAGACAGGAGTTCGAGGGAATGGAGAATGCGATCAACGATCTGCTCAACCGGACGAGGAATTCCTACAAGAGTCAGGTGCGGTTTGTTTCGGATGCCGCTCACGAACTCAGGACGCCGATCGCCGTAATACAGGGCTATGCGAATATGCTCGACAGATGGGGCAGAGAGGATAGAGAGATACTTGAGGAGTCGATAAAGTCAATCAAGGGCGAAGCCGAGAACATGAACCGCCTTGTGGAGAATCTTCTGTTCCTTGCAAGGGGCGACAGTGGCAGAACGGTGCTGCGGTTTGAGGATCTGGATATAAATCAGCTTCTTTGCGATATATACGACGAGTTTGTCATGATTGACAGTACGCATGAATTCAGGCTTGATCTGCGTGCGGATATTGTATCCAAGGCTGATGCGTCGCTTTTGAAACAGTGTCTGAGGATACTTGTCGATAATGCTATAAAGTATTCTCCGGAAGGAACCGATATTATCCTCAGACTGCAAAAACGCGGAGAAGAAAGCTATTCGATAGATGTGCAGGATTACGGTATAGGTATAAAAGCCGAAGACGCGGATAAGATATTCGAGAGGTTTTTCAGGAGCGACCCCGCGCGCAACAGGCAAAACGGCGGTACGGGGCTGGGGCTGTCTATCGCTAAATGGATAGCCGATAAGCATAATGCATTTTTTGAGGTACTCAGCTACGAAAACATCGGAACCAGAATATCGCTTGTTATGCCGCTTATATCCGTATCACAAGAGTCGGCTGCCGATGAAGATCAGATCGAAAAGCATTGATATGTATTATTTTGTACCCGGGCTGAGTTTCGGCTCGGGTCGAAATTTTTAAAAAACTTGTAAATACATATTGACAAGAAGAATGTGTTGTGCTATAATATTTATCGTTGAGTCGGTCGGGAACACCGATTCGGCTTACAAATGAAATATGGTGGGTATAGCTTAGTTGGTTAAAGCGCCAGTTTGTGGCACTGGAGACCGTCGGTTCGAATCCGACTATCCACCCCATTTG